>DATFXS010000318.1:0-3174 GCA_035315605.1 Polyangia bacterium | reverse complement strand
CCCACACGGCGACCAGCGGCGTGGACTGGAAGCAGGCCGCGAACATCGGTCGCTCGCTGCTCGTGTCACCGCTGGTCGGATTCACGGTCGCGGCCTTGCTGCTGCTGGCGTTGCGGCAGGTGGTGAAGAACCGCGCCCTCTACGTCGCGCCGGCGGGCACCGCCCCGCCCCCCTTCTGGATCCGCTGCCTGCTGCTGCTCACCTGCACGGGCGTCAGCTTCGCGCACGGGTCGAACGACGGACAGAAGGGGATGGGCCTCATCATGCTGATCCTGATCGGCACCGTGCCGACCGCTTACGCGCTGAACCACGCGGTGTCGGCCCGGGAATCGCAGGACTTCGTGGCGGTCTCCGCCCACACCGCCCTCACGCTGGGCAACTACACGGGCGGCCAGACGGTCGTCGGCGACGGCCGCGCGCAGGTGACCGCCTACGTCCGCAGCCGCGAGCTGGCGCCCGACACCGTCGCCGGCCTGCGGACGATGGTGTCGGCGGTCGGCGCCGACATGGCCCGTTACGGGGAGCTGAAGCAGGTCCCGCCCGCCCAGACCCGCAACTTCCGCAACGACATGTACCTGATCAGCGAGGCGCTGCGCCTCATGGACAAGAACAAGCAACCGACCATCTCCGCCGCCAACGCCGACGTGCTCAAGAACTATCGCAAGCACATCGACAAGGCGACGAAGTTCATCCCGACCTGGGTGAAGGTGGCGGTCGCGATCGCCCTCGGTCTCGGGACGATGATCGGATGGAAGCGCATCGTCGTCACCGTCGGTGAGCGCATTGGCAAGGACCACCTGACCTACGCGCAGGGCGCGTCCGCCGAGCTGACCGCGATGGCGACCATCGGCGCGGCCGACGCCTTCGGGCTGCCGGTCAGCACCACCCACGTGCTGTCGTCGGGCGTCGCCGGGACGATGGCCGCCAACCGCTCCGGGCTGCAGCTGGCGACCGTGCGCAGCTTGCTGATGGCCTGGGTGCTGACGCTGCCGATATCGATCCTGTTGTCCGGCAGCCTCTTCTATCTGTTCAGCAAGCTGCGAGGTTGAGCGATGGACACCCCTGACCAGACGGCGCCGGCGCCGCCCCTGTCGGATCCGGCCCTGTACTTCAATCGCGAGCTCTCCTGGCTGGCCTTCAACCGCCGGGTGCTCAGCGAGGCGCAGTCGACGACCTGGCCGTTGCTCGAGCGGGTCAAGTTCCTCGCCATCCACTCGTCGAACATGGACGAGTTCTTCATGATTCGCGTCGCCGGCCTGCACGATCAGCTGGAGGCGGCGCTGCTGGACACGTCGCCCGACGGCCTGAGCCCGCGCGAGCAGCTGACGCGCATCGGGCAGATCGTGCGCGAACAGGGCGAGGCGGCAGCCGCGCTGTTGACCGACGATCTGATTCCGGCGCTCGCGGATCGCGGGATCCGGATCCGCAACTGGAAGGAGCTCGACGCCGAGACCCACCGCGCGGCGCGCCGTTACTTCCGCCGCTCCGTCTTTCCCGTCCTCACGCCGCTGGCGGTCGATCCCGGCCACCCGTTCCCATTTCTTTCCAACCTGTCGCTGTCGCTCGCCGTGGAGGCGCGCGATCCCGAGAGCAAGGAGCGCCGGTTCGCGCGCGTCAAGGTGCCGGAGAGCCTGCCGCGCTTCATCCCCTTCTCATGCTTCGACTCCCCGGACGCGCCCACCGACGCTGTCAGCGGCGACTTCCTTCCGCTCGAGCAGCTGATCGCCGCCAACCTCGACGACCTGTTCACGGGGATGGAGATCCTCGGCTGCCATCCGTTTCGCGTCACGCGCGACATGGACATCGACATCCTCGACGACGAGGCGCACGACCTCCTGTCGATCGTCGATCGCGAGGTGCGCCGCCGCCGCTTCGGGGCCTGCGTCCGGCTGGAGGTGGACGTCGGCATTCCGGATCGCATCCGCAAGCTCCTGACGGAGAAGCTGGAGATCGACGACGAGGACGTCTACACCTCGGCCGCGCCTCTGGGCCTGGGCGCGCTGATGACGATCGCGCAGCTGGCCCGCCCGGACCTGCGCGACCCGCCCTTCGTGTCGCGCCTGCCCGAGGAGCTGGCCGACGCCCGAGACCCGTTCGCGGTCATCCGCGCGCGCGACCACTTGCTGCACCACCCCTACGACTCGTTCTCGATCGTGCTCGACTTCATCCGGCGCGCCGCCGCCGATCCGCAGGTCCTCGCGATCAAGATGACGCTCTACCGCGCCGGCTCGAACTCCGACGTCGTGCGCGCGCTGGTCCAGGCGGCCGAGAACGGCAAGCAGGTCGCCGTGTCGATCGAGATCAAGGCCCGCTTCGACGAGGCCAACAACATCGCCTGGGCGCGCGAGCTGGAACGCGCGGGCGCCCACGTCTTCTTCGGGCAGGCGGCGTCAAAGACCCACGCGAAGGTCGTCCTGGTCGTCCGCCAGGAGAGCGACGGCCTGCGCCGCTACGTCCACGTCGCGACCGGCAACTACAACGCGACCACCGCCCGCATCTACACCGACGTCGGCCTGTTGACCGCCGACCCCGCGATCGGCGAAGACGCATCCGAGCTGTTCAACGGTCTGTCGGGATTCTCGAAACGGCCGCGCTATCGCAAGCTGGCCGTGGCCCCGATCGGCCTCGCCGAGGCCCTGATCGCCAAGATCGACGAGCAGACGGCGCGCGCCCAGTCGGGCCGGCGCGGCTACATCTTTGCGAAGATGAACGCGCTGGTCGACGTGCGCATCATCCAGGCGCTCTATCGCGCGTCGTCGGCCGGGGTCACGATCGATCTGTGCATCCGCGGGATCTGCTGCCTCCGCCCGGGCGTGGCCGGCGTTTCGGAGAACATCCGTGTGTTCTCGGTCGTGGGCCGCTTCCTCGAGCACGAGCGCGTGTTCGTGTTCGGCGAGGGCGGCGACGAACAGATGTTCATCTCGTCGGCCGACTGGATGCCGCGCAACCTGACCCGGCGGGTGGAGGTGCTGTGCCCCGTCGACGCGTCGGCGGCCCGCGCACAGCTGCGCGGCGAGGTCATGGAGCCGGTGCTGAACGACACCGCGCACGCTTACGACATGCGCGCCGACGGGACGTACGCGCGGCGCGTGCCGGACACCGGCGTGGCGGCATCGGCGGCGCAGGCCATCGTGCTCGCGCAGACGGTCGGCCTGATGCCGCCGGAAGTCGCCA
>DATFXS010000317.1:0-2249 GCA_035315605.1 Polyangia bacterium | reverse complement strand
CATCCGGGCAAGTTCGATACGGCGCTGGGCTTCACGTTCGCGGTCGGCTATCGCGTCTCGAACGGGATCGATCTGCGGCTCGGGGCCGAGATGGTCGACGCGGGACACGCGGCCGATTCGATCGCGCTGATCGGCGGCATCGGCTACAACTTCTAGTCGCCGGGCGCCCGGTCGAAACCGGGGCCGCCGGCCGTTGACAACGGCTGAGTCGTGGCGACGTCAGAAGCATGGGCGTCGCGCAGTCGGGCGGTCTGGTGCTCTTCGGGGCGAGCGGCGATCTCGCGCACCGGATGATCTTCCCCGCGCTGGCGGCGCTGGAGCGGCGCGGGCGCTTGAACGTCCCGGTGATCGGCGTGGCGCGCACGAACTGGACGATCCGGCAGTTCCGCGCCCGCGTGGTCGACAGCCTTCGCAAGCACGGGACGGCGGACGATCGCACCGCTCCGCCCGGCCTGCTGAAACGGCTGCGCTACGTGGCGGGGGAGTACCACAAGCCCGCCACCTACGCCGCCATCCGGCGGGAGCTGGGGGGCTGCGGCTCGCCGACCTACTACCTGGCGATTCCGCCCAGCGTGTTCGCGGTCGTGGTCCGCGGCCTCGCGCGGTCGGGCTGCGCCAAGGACGCGCGCCTCGTCGTCGAGAAACCGTTCGGCCGCGACCGCGCGTCGGCGCAGGATCTGAACCGGGTCATCCATCGAGTGTTCGACGAATCGGCGATCTTCCGCATCGATCACTACCTCGGCAAGGAATCGGTCCAGAACCTGATGGTCTTCCGCTTCGCGAACGCGTTTCTGGAGCCGATCTGGAACGCCCGCTACGTCGAGAGCGTGCAGATCACGATGGCGGAGACGCTGGGCGTGGAGGGGCGCGGGCGTTTCTACGAGGAGGCGGGCGCGATCCGCGACGTCGTCCAGAACCACCTCTTGCAGGTGGTGGCCGTGCTGGCGATGGAGCCGCCCGTCGCCGCGAATCCGGATTCGGTGCGCGACGAAAAGGCGAAGGTGTTTCGCGCTATCCGGCCGCTCAGCCCGCGCGACCTGGTGCGCGGCCAGTACGACGGCTACCGGAAGGAGGGCGGGGTGGCGCCCGATTCGACGGTCGAGACGTTCGCGGCGTTGCGGCTGCAGATCGACTCGTGGCGCTGGGAGGGCGTTCCGTTCTTCATCCGCGCGGGCAAGCGGATGAAGGCGTCGTGCACCGAGGTGCTGGTGACGCTGAAGCGCCCGCCGCTGCGGCACGGGCCCGAGGACGCCAACTACTTCCGCTTTCGCCTGAGCCCGGACGTCATCATCGCCCTGGGCGCGCGCGTGAAGAAGGCGGGCGCAGAGCTGGTTTCTGAACCCACCGAGCTGCGATTGGTGCATCATCGCGAAGCGCACGAGATGCTCCCTTACGAACGGCTGCTGGGCGAAGCGATGGAAGGTGACACGTCGCTGTTCGCCCGCGAGGACAGCGTCGACGCCGCCTGGGCGGTCGTGCAGCCGGTCCTGGGCGACGTGGCGCCGGTGCACGAGTACGAGCCGGGGAGCTGGGGCCCCGTCGACGCCGATCGATTGACCGCCGAGGTGGGTGGCTGGCACCAGACGATCGCATGAGCGCGCCGGGGGATGTGGGCGTGCAGGCCGCGGCGGCCGCGGCCGCCGCGCTGGTGGCCGACGGCGCGAAGGTCGGGCTCGGTTCGGGGCGCGCGTCGGCGGCCTTCGTGTCGAAGCTGGCCGAACGGGTCCGCGCCGGGCTGTCCGTGTCGTGCGTCGCGACGTCGAGGGCGACCGACGCGCAGGCGCGCGCGCTCGGCTTGCGAATGATCGAGCTCGACGAGGACGTGGAGCTGGACATCATCGTCGACGGCGCCGACGAGGTGACGCCCCACCTCGATCTCGTCAAGGGGCGGGGCGGCGCGCTGGTGCGCGAGCGGATCGTGGCGGGCGTATCGCGCCGCCAGGTGATCGTCGTCGGGCCCGAGAAGCTGGTGGCCGCGATCGGCGAAACCGGCGGCGTCCCCGTCGAGATCATTCCGCTCGCGCTCGGCCCTTGCCGGCGCCGCTTCCGGGCCCTCGGCCTGCAACCGAATCTGCGCGCCGACCCGGCGGACCGCGCGCGGCCGTTCATCAGCGACAACGGCAACCTGACCCTGGACGTCGGGCTGGCGACGCCGCTGGCGGACGCCGCCGCGCTGCGCGCGCTGGAAGCGTCGCTGCGATCGATCCCGGGCGTCGTCGACACGGGACTGTTCCTCGGCACCGCCGAGC
>DATFXS010000316.1:0-10242 GCA_035315605.1 Polyangia bacterium | reverse complement strand
CGCGCCTGCCCCGGCCTGGCCGCCGCAGCAGCAACAGGAGAGCCCCGGGCCGGCGTGGCCGCCGCGACGGCGACGGATGCAACCGGGCGGCGCGCCGCCGCCCGCCTGGCAGCCACAGCAGCGGCAGTCGGCGCCCGCGCCCGCCTGGCCGCCGCCCCAGCGGCAAGCCGCGCCGGCGCCCGCCTGGCCGCCGCAGCAATGACGCGCGAGTTCAGCGCGCACTTCGGGTAGCATCGTCGTCAGGGAGGGAGAGACGCGATGAGCAAGAAGACAGGGTTCGCGCTGGTCCTCGGGCTTTCTTGCATCGCCACGATGGCGGATGCCCGCAACGACCGGATCCGACTGCCGCTCGCGAACGTCCTCAACAGCCCGCAGGCGCAGGCGCGCCTCGATCCCGCGATCGCGCTCTACTTCGGCCAGATGCCTTACGCGCCGCCCGCGCAGCACCTGGGCGTCTTCACCGCCAACGAGAAGACGAACGTCACGATCAAGAACGACGTGGACGGGTGCAACTGGGTGTTCTTGTCGGCGGTCAGGAAGCTGCAGGAGTACGCGCGCCGTCAGGGCGGCAACGCGATCGTCAACGTCATCAGCATCTACAAGAACCAGCCGTTCTCCAGCGAGACCGAGTTCGAGTGCGGCGCCGGCACCTTCGTCGGCGGCGTCGCGCTGCGCGGCGAGGTCGTCAGCCTGCGCTGACCCGGACCGGCGTCCGCCGCCTCACAAGGTCGTGTCAGACGGCGCGGGCGGCGGCGTCCCGACGATCGGCAGCGTCATCCGGAAGGCCGCGCCGCCGCCGGGACGGTTGGCGGCCGTGATCGTGCCGCCGTGGGCGCTGATGACGCCGCGGCAGATCGCCAGCCCGAGGCCCGCACCCGACGATCCGGCCTGCGGCCCGCGGAAGAACTTGTCGAACAGGCGCGCCTCGTCGCCGGCGGCGATCCCCGGCCCGCGGTCCGCCACCTCGATCGAGATGGCGCCGTCGCCGGTCGGAGCGCGCGCGATGATCTCGACCGGGCTGCCGGGCGGCGTGTACTTCGCGGCGTTCTCCAGGAGATTCACGAACACCTGCTCGAGCAGCACGGCGTCGGCCGAGACCAGGGGCAGATCGGCGGGGAGGTCGGTGCGGACGGGACGGCCGTCGAGCTGCGATTCGAGCCGGGTCAGCGCCGAGCCGACGATCTCTTCCAGCGGCATCCACTGGCGTTTGACGGCGAGCGCGCCCGATTCGAGGCGGGTCATGTCGAGGAGGTTGCGCACCAGCCGCTCCAGCCGGTCCGCCTCCTCGCAGATCGTTTCGAGCAGCTCGCGGCGCTGAGCCGCGTCGATGGCAGCGCTCTCGTCGCGCAGCGTCGTCGCGGCGCCCGTGATCGCCGCGAGTGGCGTGCGCAGATCGTGCGACAGCGCGCTGAGCAGCGAGCTGCGCCGTTCCTCGGTCGTCGCGCGGATTGAAAGACCGCTGGTCACCAGGCTGACGACCAGCATGATCGCGAACGTCAGCACGTAGCGCTTCTCGGACACCAGGAACGTGAACGTCGGCGGAACGAAGAAGAAGTCGAACGCCAGCACCGCCAGGGTGGCCGCGATCAGCGACGGGCCGCGCCCGAAACGGGAGGCGGCGACCACGACCACCAGCAGGTACAGCAGCACCAGATCGGGCTGGCTCAGCCAGGGACGGGCGAGCCGGCCGATCGCGGTGGTCAGCGCGATCAGCCCGATGACGGCCACGTAGGGGAACGGGTTGCGACCTGTCCAGCTCACCGTTGCACAGTCTACAGCCGGAACATGTTGCCCAGCTTGCCGCCCACCAGGCCGCGCGCGACCGCGATCGCCGACAGCAGGAACAGCATCGCCCACACCCCCAGCGCGGCGGCGACCTGCCGCCCGTCGCCCAGCAGCTGAAACAGATCGTAGATCGCCTTGGTGATCGGGAAGGTGGCCTGGCGCTGGGCCAGGATCAGCGAATCGGAGACCTCCAGCATCGACAGCGCGAACGCGAACACGCCGCCCGCCAGCAGATGGGGACCGAGCAGCGGCAGCGTCACGCGCCAGAAGGTCGAGATCGCGCCCGCGCCCAGGCTGGCCGCCGCCTCTTCCAGCGCGGTCGACACCTGCGCCAGCCCGGCGGCCGCCGAACGGACGACGAACGGCAGGCGGCGCACGGCGTAGGCGATCACCAGCAGCGCTGTCGGATCGCGCATCGGATTCAGGAACGCGAGCGGCCGCCCCTCGCGCGAGATCGCCAGGTAGCCGAACGCCATCACCAGTCCCGGGACGGCCAGCGGCAGCATCGACGCGACGTCGAGCACGCGCGCCGCGCGCGAGCGGGTGCGCGTGACCAGGTACGCGATGGCGGTGCCGACGACCAGGTCGAACGCCGTCGACAGCGACACGTAACGAAGGCTGTTGCCGATCGACGGGACCACGACGTCGTGCGCCAGCGCCGTGCGGAAGTGCTCCAGCGTCAGGCCGGACGGGAGGACCGTGTCGTACCAGTCGCGCGACAGCGCCAGCAGCACGACCGTGGCGTTGGGCAGCGCGGCGATGCCGACAATCGCCGCCAGCGCGCCGGCGACCAGCACAGCCGGGAACGTTCGCAGCGGGCGCGGCCGCTGCGTGCGCACGCCCTTGACCGCGCCGACGCGGTGGCCGCCCAGGCGCGCGACCAGCCAGCGCGCGATCGCGTAGAACGCCACCGTCGTCACCAGCACCACCACGACCAGCGCGTAGACGGACGGATTGCGGCCCAGGTCCTTGAGGCCGGCGAAGATCTGCACCGACGTCACCCGCGGGAAGTCGCACATCAGCGGCACGCCCAGCTCCGTGAACGCCCAGATGAACACGATGCTGGCGGCCGCGAACACGCTGGGCAGGATCGCGGGCAGGGTGATGCGACGGAACAGCCGGAAGCCGCGGCAGCCGAGGCTGCGCGCCGCCTCCTCCATCTCGACGTTCAACCCGGCCAGCGCGGCCTGGACGTTGAAGAAGACAATCGGATAGAGGTGCAGCGCCGTCAGCGCGACGACGACAGCCATCCGCCCGTCGCGCAGCCAGTCGATCGGCGCGCGGGGATCGCCGACGCCAATCCGCGCGAGCAGCGCGTTCAGCGAGCCGGCGGGCGCGAGCAGATACTTCATCCCGACCGCGCCGACGAACGGCGGCACCATCAGCGGCAGCGGGATCAGCGCGGCCAGAAGGCGCCGGCCGGGAAAGTCATAACGGTTCAGCAGCAGCGCGGCGACGATGCCCAGCGCGCCCGCGACGGCCGTGCTGAAGACGGCGATGGCCAGCGCGTTGCGCAGGCCTTCCAGAAGGACCGGGTTGCGAAAGACGATCGCGACGTTGGCGAACGTCAGCTGGCCGCGGCCGTCGAGGAAGGCGCCTCGCACGCCCTCCGCCAGCGGCCAGAGCAGCAGCACGGCCAGCAGCCCACCGAGGATCGCAACGGCGGCCAAAATGGGCCCGCGGCGTCCCGTCATCGGCCCGCCCGTGCCAGCGCGGTCACGCGCCGATATTGTTCGCGGAAGCTCGTGATCAGCCGGATCGCCAGGCGCGCCTCGTCCAGCGGATCCGGCGACTGCAGCGCGGTCCGCACCGGTCCGGCGACGGTGGCGTAGTCGACCGTCGATACGTCGTCGAACAAGGCCGTCGCCTCCGGGGGAAAGTGCGCGGCGATCAGCGCGTCGTGGGCCTGCTGCAGCTCGGGTTCCGTGTCGACGCACATGACGCGAACCACGAAGTTCAGCGCGCCGTAGAGCGCTCCGGTCCAGGCCCGGTGATAGACGAAGTCGCGCGCCGCCTCGTAGGGAAGCTCGCTGGGATCCGCGCGATACGCGTCGAAGGCGTGGTCGTAAAGGTGCGGGACGATCGGCAGCCGCCGCAGCGTGTAGCGTTCCGGCCCGCCCGGCGTGCCGCGCCGGAAACCCCACAGCTTCTGTCCCTCGTCGGACAGCACGAACTCGATGAACTCCACGGCCAGCTCGCGGTGAGGCGCCCCGCGCAGCAGGGCGATCGGGTCGGCGTTGATCGACGTCTCGCCGCGCGCGGTGACGAAGCCGACGCGCCCGGGGCGGCCGGCCTCGGCCGCCGCCTCGGCCTGGAACCGGCCGTAGTAGTCGATGCACATCCCGACGGCGACGTCGCCGGCGGCGACGTCGAGCGGGATCTTTGTCGATTGATCGGCGAAACCGCGGGCGTTGCCGCCCAGCCGGCGCAAGAGGCGCATCGCATCGGGCCATCCCTCGCGCTTCGCGACGTCGTCCAGGGCCGCCTCGCCGCTGACCCCGCGCGACTCGGCGCGGCGGCGCGCGTCGCTCATCTGCTTCTGCACGATCATCTCGATCGACTTGCCGCTGGTCGAGCTCTTGGTCGGATCGGCGAGCGCGACCTGGCCGCGGTAGGTCGGCCCGGCCACCTCGCTCCAGGAGGTCGGCGGCTCGTCGATCCCGATCCGGGCCAGCGCGTCCCGGTTGTAACAGATGCCGAAGCTGGACAGGCAGGCGCCCACCCAGCGCCCCTCCGGATCCCAGAACATTTCGCCGCCCAGCTCGGCGGGGATGCCGCCCGGGCCGAACAGCTCGGGGTGCCGCCGGACGATCCCGGCGTCGACGATTCGCCCGGCCGCCGCGTACTTGACGAACTCGGGGCTGCCGCCGCCGAACACGATGTCGACGCCCGCCCCGACGTCCGACGCGAGAAACGCGCGGCGCGCGTCCGCGACATCCCCGGTCGCGCCGGCGGCCACCGGCTGGGAGAATCCGGCGGCGATCTCGGCGGTCCAGCGGCGGTGCAGGTCCTCGCGCCAGTGGCGCTCGAACGACGCGGCGAACTCGGAGGCGAGGGTCCGCGCGATCTCGGCGGCGCCGCCCGGCGAGCGCCAGTCGACGTCGACGTCGCGGCCCTTGCCCGCCATGTGGGCCCGGAACGCGCGCGTGAATTCGTATCGAATCGATTCGTTGTTGGCGGTGATGACGACCAGCGTCTCGTGCCGGGCGCCGCCGGGCGTGGCGGCGCGGCGCGAACGCGCGACGAACGGCAGCAGCAGCACGATCAGCAGGGCCGCCACTGCGAAGCGCGTGGATCGGGCCCGGTTCATCCGGCCCCCCCGTCGTCGGCGGGCAGCAGCACCACATCCTCGGGCGCGATCTCGTAAGCGGCGGCGATCGGCGATGCGGCGGCCCGCGGGTTCAGCTCGGTCGTGCGCAGCTCGACCCCACCGATGCGCAGCCTGCGCTCCGCGATCTCACCGAGGTACAGCGAGGCGTCGGGGGCGCCGTCGGGCGGCGCGTCCTCGCGCAACACGTTGGGCGACGACGGCGCCGTCGTCGCGCGCACGCACTCGGGTCGAATCGAGATCCAGACGCTGGCGCCGGGCGTGGGCGCGAAGGTCTGGTCGGCCGCCGCGACCAGCGGCCCCAGCGGGCTTTCGACACGGAAGGCGCCCGCGTCCGCCGCGACCACCCGCGCCTCGTAGAGGTTGGTCTCGCCGATGAAGGTCGCGACGGCGCGCGACCGCGGGCGCCGGTAGACGTCGGCGGGGGCGCCGATCTGCAGGATGCGGCCTGCTTCCATCACCGAGATCCGGTCCGCGATCGCCAGCGCCTCCTTCTGATCGTGGGTGACGTAGATGGTGGTCAGCCCGGCCGACTTGCAGAGCCGGCGGATCTCGTCGCGCATCGACTGGCGCAGCTTGGCATCCAGGTTGGAGAGCGGCTCGTCGAGCAGCAGGCAGCGCGGCCGGATCACCAGCGCCCGCGCCAGCGCCACGCGCTGCTGCTCGCCGCCCGACAGCTCGTCGACGTGACGGGCGCCGAAGCCGGCCATCCGCGTCGACGCCAGCGCGTCTTCCACCCGCGTCGCGATCTCCGCGGCCGGCACTCGCCGCTCGCGCAAGCCGAAGGCGACGTTCTCCGCCACCGTCATGTGCGGCCAGAGCGCGAAGCTCTGGAACACCATGCCGACATTGCGCGTGTGGGCCGGGCGCCCCCGCATCTCCTCGGCGTCGAAGCGGATCGATCCGCCCGCCGGCTCGACGAACCCCGCGATCGCCCGCAGCAGCGTCGTCTTCCCGCAGCCGCTCGGCCCCAGCAGCATCAGCAGCTCGCCGCTGGCGACCGAAAGGCTGACCCGATCCAGCGCGAGCGCGCGGTCGTACCTGACCAGGAGGTCCTGGACCTCGATCGCCGACATTGCGCGCGATGATAGACTGCCGCCGCGTCGAACAGGAGGGGTGCCATTTTCCGACAAGCCACTGTCGCGTTCGCGCTGTGCGCCGTGTACTCGCTGGTGCCCGCTGGCGCGCGCGGCGACGATGAGAAGGTTCCCGCTTCGGCGCGGTCATCGGACCCCGAGGCCCTAATCCGGAAGGGCAACGAGCTCCGACAACAGGGCAGGAACGAGGAGGCATTGCCGCTTTTCCAAGCCGCCTACGCGGCAGAACGGACGCCCCGAACCGCCGGGCAGTTGGGACTGTCGGAAATGACGGTCGGATATTGGGCCGAAGCCGAGGCCCACTTGACCGAGGCGCTCGAGTTTCCGAGCCACCCTTGGGTGGCCAAGAACAGCGAAGGCCTGCGTGAGATGTTGAGGAAAGCTCACGCCAAGATCGCCGAGGTGATTGTGGATGGCAGCCCTAAAGGAGCCGAGGTTCACGTGAACGGTCGCCTCGTGGGCACGCTCCCGCTAGCGAGTCCGCTCCGGATCGGTGAAGGTCGGATCGAGGTAACGCTCGCAGCTCCGAACCACAAGCCCGAGATGCGCTCGTTGTCTGTGATTGGCGGGCAAAAACAGAACGTGACCATCAATCTCGACAAGGTCGCGCCCGAAGCGCCACCCGTGGTCACCCAGCCTGCACGGCCACCTGCCGCCGCCGCCCCTGCTTCGGGTGCTTCCTTGAGCGTGCTGGCGATCGCCGAGATCCCCGCCGAACATCGGTCGAAATGGCCTGCTATCGCGGCGGGCGGCGCGGGTCTGGTCGCATTCGGATTCGGCGTGGCGGAACTCTATCGCTGGCAGCATGCCGAGAATTCGTTCAACGACCATCTCGGACCGGCGCAGGGATCTCCAACGACGACGCAGCACGACTGCGGTGAGCGCGACCCGATGCGCGGGGGGCCCGGATGCCAGAGCCTCTACGACGAGGCCGTCCAGGCCCGCACTCTGGCAATCATCGGTGTCGCAACGGGCGCCGCGCTCGCGGTGACAAGCGGAGTCCTTTGGCTGGTCGACGGCGGTACCGCGCGAGAGCAACGCGTTGCATGCGTCGTGGAACCGGTGGGCAAACAAATGGAATGCCGATGGCAGTTTTGAAACGAGCAAGGATCGAATCTGCGGGACATCTCTTCCCGGTACTGGCGCTCGCGTTGGAGCTCGCTGCGTTTGCTGCATGCACCAGTTTCCGGCAACACAGCGACATCTCGCCCGATGGCGGGGCGGGAGCGAGCGGGATCGGCGGGTCGGGTGGGTTCACCGGCGGCTCCGGCGGGCGCGGCGGGGCCACCGGCGCATCCGGCGCTAGCGGCGGGTCCACAGGTGGAGGCGGCGGCCAAGGCGGGTCGGGCGGTATGGCACTGAAACCCGACGGTGAACCCTGCTCTGCCGCCGCAGAGTGCGCAGGCGGCATCTGCGGCGGTCGGTGCTGTGTGGCCGGCTGCACGTGTACGCTTCCGAGCCCGGCGAACCTTCTTAAAGACCCAGGGTTCGACGTCGACGTCTCGAACTGGACCACGAGCACAGGAACGATTATGCGAGCTCTGTTCGACGCCGAGAGGTGCCCCTATTCCGGCTCCTTGGCTGCGACCGCAGACTCAGCGCAGTCGGTAACTCAATGTGTGCCGAACACGCCGCTGTTTGGCGACTTCGTCTTTGGTGGGGCCTTTAGGATCGATAGCAACGGCCCATCCGCCCCGCCCCCAATCTGTCAGTCGAGCTTCTACTCCGGGTTCAACTGCGACGCGGACGTCATTGTGACGAATGAAACCGATCCGCCTGCCGCGGGCGGGACCTGGCGGTCGATCTCCGGCGTGGTTCCAAATGTCACAGGGGCTAATAGCGTGGCTTTCAATTGCTATCTGGGCTCAACCACGGGAGTGACCTACTACCTCGATATGCTGTACCTCTCCAGGGCGCCGGGTGGCTTTTGAGATAGTCAGCCACCCCATATAGCAGCCACGTTTCGATCGCAGCGGGATTCGTCAGCTGCGCGACGTCGGCCGTTCTTTTGGACGCCGGCGGCGGCGCGCCACGACAGCGGCGAGCGCCATCAGCGATCCGACCCCGATCGCCATGCTTCCGCTCTTTTCGCCGACCGTACACGAACAACCGCCGGGGCCGTTTTCGAGGCCCGTCGTCCCCGCAGAGCCGGTCGTTCCCGCTGTTCCCGTGCTGCCCGTGTCACCCGCGGCGCCCGTCGTTCCCGCCGAGCCCGTCGTTCCGGCGTCTCCTGATGTTCCCGCGCCGCCGCTCGTGCCAGCTGCGCCGGTCGTCCCGATGTCGCCGGCCGCTCCGGTCGTCCCGCCGGAACCGTTGTCGCCAGCGGCGCCGGACGTACCTGACGTCCCGGCCGCTCCGGTCGTCCCACCGCCGCCGTTCGTCCCCGCCGACCCGGTCGTGCCGCCGCGACCATTCGCTCCGGCGTTCGAGCCGCCGGCGCCGCCGCGTCCACCCGCGCCGGTGCCGCCCGCCCCGCCGCGTCCGCCCGCCCCCGATCCGCCGGTCCCGCCGGTGCTGTTCGCTTGGACAGTGATGTCGGCGCAGTGGTGATAGTTGCAGGTCGGCTGCGAGTGGTCGGTCATAAACATCAGGACCTGAAGGGTGCATGGGCTTGCGCTCGTGCAACTCGCGTTAGACGGGATCGTGACGTTGAACGTCTTGGTCCCACTTTGAAGCGTCGTCGTCGACGTCGGCATGTTGGTAGGTATGCCGAGCTTGTCGGCGATCACTGGTTGCGTTGGGGACCAGACCGGATTGTCCATGAACGCCGGCGTACACTGCTGGGCCGAACCGGCGGCGCCCAACGCAGGCGGATCGGGCATTCCCGTCGCCGTCTGCGTCGAGGTGGCGCCTTGCTTGAGCGAGATGCGCCACCAACCGGGGTGGGCAACGGTCGACGTGACCTGTACCGGTATCGTCTGGCCGGGCTGGAAATTCGTGACGACCTTCGAGGCGGATGTACCGGTCGTTGCTTCGTTCCCGCACGGCGCGCTTTTCTGTGGCGACCCGTCAGAGGTCTGCGTCCACCAGCTGGTCGGCGAGTTGAGCATGAAGTGCGCTTGCGCAAACGTCGGGGCGAACAGACTCAAACCTCCGACGGAAACCGCGAGGGCGACGCGCAGTTTAAGCATGTGAGACTCCCTTCTGGAGTGCCTGGCCTCCGCGGGGCCAGGCATGGGTCCATGTATATAGCGCCGAAGCGGGCGGGCCGTCCATCCCCGCACCCAGATGGGGACGCGGCGCAGTGTTGGGAGATGCCCTCAGGGCCTCGCGGATCGCGCTCAGCGATTTCGGCTCAATTTCCGGCCTGAAAAACGAACGGGAAGCTGAGCTCGACGGGCGCCTCGGTGGGCGGGGCGAACCGCCACCGAAGCACGATCGCGCGCACGCAGGCCCCGACCTCGGGCGCCCCGAGCGTATCGTCGTCGATGTCGACGGCCGAGATCGTCCCGGCGGCGGTGAGCGAAAAGCGGACCACCAGCTTGCCCGCCAGCGTCGGGCGCGCCTTCAGCGCGCGTTCGTAACAGGCGGCGATCGCCTTGCGCCGCGCCCGGATCTCGCGCGCGATCGATTCGATGTCCGCGTGGCCGCCCTCGATCACCGGGGGGGCGAACTTGAGGCGCGACGTCACGTCGCGCTCGGCAACGGGGCCGGTGGGGCCACTGTCCGAGATGCCGGGAATCCCGCGCAGGTCGCCCGGCTTCGCGACCTTGCCGTGGCCGTCGCCGGCGGGTTGAAGGCCGTGCAGCGAATCGCTGCCGGCGATGCGGATGCCGCCGACGTCGCGCAGGGCCTCGTCGAGCGATCGATCGACCGCGCCGCCCGACAGCACGTCGTCGATCGCGGACTTGCCGTTGGGATCTCTGGCCGTCAGCAGCGGGATCAACCCCATGCGCGCCATCTGGTCCTTTATCTTGCCGGGGTCGGTCGGCGCCGGGCGGGGGTGCGGGGCGCCGCTCGGCGGCGTGTGCGGACGCGGCGCGGTCTTCGGTGACGATTCGGCGATGACGGTCGGCGCGGCGGGTGGCGGCG
>DATFXS010000315.1:0-12281 GCA_035315605.1 Polyangia bacterium | reverse complement strand
AATCGTCACGCGTCTTTGCGCGCCGGTTCCGATTGGGACTTCGGTCGCGGCTTTATCGAGTAGTCTTGCGCGCGGAGGGTGGCTGTGAACTTCGCGGCGTTCTTGAATCACTGGTGGAACCTGCCGTTCCTCGTGATGGTGGGCCTCTGCGGGGTGTTCTTCGTGTTGCAGGCGGTGGGCATCCTGGGCGCGCACGCCGACCACGACGCCGACGTGGATCACGACGTCGACGTCGACCACGACGTGGACGCGGACGCGAATGCCGACGCAGATGCGGATGCCGACGCAGATGCGGGCGGAATGACCGCCGCGTGGCACGAAACGCTGGCTTTCCTCGGCGTCGGTCGGGTTCCGTTCATGGTCGTCTGGGTGACGCTGTTTCTGTTTGCGGGGTTCAGCGGCATCTTCATCAACCGGGTGCTGTTCGTTCGTTCGGAAGGCGCGTACCGCGGTTGGTGGTTCGTGCTGGTTTCGCTGGCGGCGCTGGTCGTCGGTCTGGTCGGCGTGCGGATCTTCTCGCGTCTGGCCGCGCGTCTCGTCGATGTCGGCGGCCGCGGCGCCACCGCCAAGCACGAGCTGGCCGGGAAGATCGGCGTGGTCGCCTCGCCGGTGCTGGACAGCCGCTTCGGCGAGATCCGGGTGCACGACGATCACGGCAATGAGCTTCTCCTTCACGGCTGCGTGCGCGAGGGCGAGGCGTCCCTGGCGCGCGGCGCGAAGGTGGTGCTGGTCAGTTACGACGGGGACAAGCAGCTGTTCTGGGCTGCGGCCTGCCCCGAGGTCGAAGACGAGAAAAGGAGCTGAGTCATGGGGTCTCTGTTCAGAGGCATCGAGGTCTGGCAAATGGCGGTCGGGTTGGTCGGCGCCATCACCCTGTTCGTGCTGGTCTTCTTCGGGGCGATGGCGCGCTTTCTGAAGCGCCCGTCGCCGTCGGAGGCGATCATCCGGATCGGACGCGCCACCACGGACGTCTTCATAGCGCGCGCCTGCTGGATCGTGCCGGTGCTGCACCGAGCCGCGACGATGTCGCTGTCGACCATCGGGCTCACCATCCGGCGCGAGGGTCACGAAGCGCTGGTCACCAAGGACTTCATCTCCACGAATCTATCGGCGGAGTTCTACATCCGGGTCGAGCCGAACGAGGACGACGTGAAGAAGGCGGCGCGCACCATCGGCATCGACGAGGGGCACGCCTCGACGGACGCGGTCCGCACGAAGGCCCAGCAGCTCCTGGAGCCGAAGCTGATCGGCGCGATCCGCGCGGTGGCGGCGCAGAACGACTTCCTGGCGCTGCACCTCAACCGCGAGCACTTCGGCCAGGAAGTCTCGAATGCGCTGCGCGAGGATCTCGGTCGCAACGGCTTCACCCTCGAGTCGGTGACGATCACCGAGCTGACGCAGACCCCGCTGTCCGAGCTGCGCAGTGACGACATCTTCGGCGCCTCGGGGCGCGAGACGGTCACCAACACCGTCGTGCAGAAGAACATCGCCGTGAAGCGCAAGATGCAGGAGGAGGCGGAACGGACCGCGGAGATCGCGCGCGAGCAAGAGATCAACGTCGCCCAGCAGAACCGCATCATGCACGAAGGCAAGGCCAAGGAGGACGAGGCGGCCGTCAAGGCGGACCTCGCCAAGAACGAGGCGATCGAGACGCGCGATCTGCAGCGTCAGGCCAACATCGCAGTCGAGCGCGCGCGCAAGGAGCAGGCCGAGCAAGCCGCCGCCATCGGCAAACAGAAGGTCGTCGAGGCCGCGCAGGTGGACAAGGAACGGACCATCGAAGCGGCGCTGGTCGACAAGCAGATCACGCTGACCATGAAGGCCAAGGACTCCGCCGAGGCCGACGCGCAGAAGGCGGCGGCGCTGGCCCTCAAGGAGAAGGCCGACCAGGAGGTGATCACGGTGGGGCAGGTGGCGGAGGCCGAGCGTCAGAAGCAGGTCGCCATCGTGGCCGCCCAGCGCGAGGCGGAGCAGCAGAAGATCGCCGCCGACGTCGCCGCGTACAAGAAGCGCATCGAGGCGGAGGCACTGGCCACGGCTCAGGAGGCGGCCGCCACGGGCGCGGCGGAGGCGGTGAAGATCCGCGCCAAAGCGGATGCGGACGCGGCGGAGATGCAGGCGGTGTCGATCACCAAGCTGGCCGAGGCCAATCGCGAAGCGGGGTTGAAGGAGGCGGAGGTACTGCGGCAGAAGACCGCGGCCTTGAATTCGAAGTCGAAGGAGATCCTGCTGCAGGAGGCGGTGTTGACGCTGGTGCAGGGAGCGCCGGCGATGTTGCGCGAACTGGTCAAGCCCGCCGAGAAGATCGCGGAGATCAAGGTGCTGCAGCTGGGCGGCGCGCTCGGGGCCGGTGGTTCGAACGGCAACGGCACGTCGTCGGGCGTGCAGCTGCCGTTGCTGGGCGGCGCGCTGGGGCCGGTCACCAAGAGCATCATCGAGGCGTCCGCGCTGCTCCCGATGTTGAAGGAGGTGATGAAGTTCACCGACGCCGACAAGCTGAAGGGCGCCTTCGCGTCGCTCGGGGCCGAGACCCCCGCGCCGGCCGCCGGCGCGGTCGCAGCGCCCGCGGGGAAACCGGCCGCGGCGGTTCCGCCGCCGGTCGTGACGCGCGCGGGTCGCGTGACCACCGATGGCTGACATGCACGACGGCGCGCTCGCCGCGGCGGTCCCGGCGGCCACCCCGGTTGTCGCCACGCCCGCCGAGGAATTGAGCCTGCTCGTCGGTTGGGGGGCGGCGGTCTTCTACTGGGCGGAGGCGGGCGCGAACCCGATGGTGCGCAGCTACTGGGACGCGTTGCACTACATCTCCACCGCGCTCTCGGTCGGGTACGCGAACATCTTTCCGGTGACCGCGCTCGGCAAGGCGATCGGCTCCGTGGTGATGACCATCGGTCCCGCCCTGTCGGCGCGCGCCCTCGACGCGTCTCCACGGGCCGCTACTGAAGCGGACGGCGGCACGGCGCTCCTCGGCGAGAAGCTGGACGCCATCCTGGCCGAGCTTCGCCGGGCCAACGGGCGGACCGACTAGAGCAGATCCCCGTCGGCGTTGCGCATGATCGGCGCCGGCAGGCCCAGCTCGCGCAGGCCGGGCTCGATGGCGGCGCGGTCACCGACGATCGCGATGCAGGCGGCGTCGGGATCGACGTAGCGCTCGCCGAGCGCGCGCAGGTCTTCAGCCGTCGTGCGCCCGAGCGCGCCGACGAAGCGCATCGGCTCGTCCAGCGGCAGCCCGTAGAGGCCGAGCTCGCCGAAGGTGGTCGCCATCCCGCCCGCCGACGAAAGGCCCTCGGCCACGCGCATCAGCAGCGTCGCGTGCGCCTTGGCGTGCTCGTCGGCGGTGATCGGGCGCTCGCGCAGGCCGCCCAGCTCTGCCAACATCTCGCGCACCGCCGGCGCCGTCGACTCCACGAACACCGCGGCGCGCGCCGCGAAGCTGCCGGCGTGGCGCAGGAACGAGAAGCTGGACGCGGCGCCGTACGTGTAACCGTGCTTCTCGCGCAGGTTGAAGTTGAGACGGCTCGTGAAGCTGCCGCCCAGGATCGCGTTCAACATCGACAGGCCCGGGCGATCGGGCGAGAGGCGGTCGATGCCGGGCGCGACCATGCGAACCACGCTCTGGGGCGCGCCCGGGCGATCGCACAGCACCAGGCGCGGCCGGCTCGGCCACGGCGGCGCGCGCGGCGGGGTCGGCTGCGGCCCCGGCTGCCACGCCGCCAGCAGCCTCTCCAGCTGGGCCTGCAGCGTCGATTCGTCGAAGTCGCCCGAGACCACCAGCGAGCCGTTGCTCGGCCGGTAGTGGGCCGCATGGAAGGCGCGCACGTCACCGAGCGTGATGGCCTGGACCGTCCGCTCGAGGCCATCGACCGGCTGCCCGTAGGGATGGGCGTCGCCGAACAAGGTCAGATCGGAGACGACGTTCACGACCGATTCCGGCTGATCGCGGCGCTGCACGACCGACGTCAGGCGGTCGTGGTGGACGCGCCCCCAGTCCGCGTCCTCCAGCCGCGGGCGGGTCAGGACGTCGGCGGCGATCGCCATCGCCGCCGCGAACGTCTCGCGCGGCGCCTGCACGGACAGCTGCGAGCCGTCGCGCCCCGTCCCCAGCCACAGGTCGGCGCCCAGCTGCTCGAGATCCGCCGCGATGGTCAGGGCGTCGCGCGCGCCGGCGCCTTCGTCCAGCATCTCGGCCGTGATGGACGCCAGCCCGGTCCGCCCGGGCGGGTCGAGGGCGGAGCCGCTGCGGAACATGAACGCCGCCGAGATGATCGGCGCCACGTCGCGCCGGAGGGCGACGACCTCCAGCCCGTTCGACAGCGAAAAGCGCGTCGCGCGCGGAATGTTGACGGTCGGCAGCGGCCCGACCATCGGCGCCTCGGCCATCGCGGCCGGCGTCTCGATCAAGCAGCCACCGCCGGTTCCGGCGAGATGCGCAGGTCCAGGTGCTTGCCGGCGGCGACGCGCGCGAAGGCGTCGCGCACCGACGCGATCGTCGTCTGCTCGTAGCGCGCGACGTCGCGGCCCACGCCGTCGGGATCGCCCAGCACGTGCTGGTAGTGGTTGAGCAGATCCGCCCGCGTCTGCAGGTGGTCCAGGCCCTTGTAGAAGTCGGCGAGGTGGGTGTTGCGCGCGCGCGCCAGCTCCGCCTCGGTGGGACCCTCGGTGGCGAGCCGCTCGATCTCCCTCCGCACGGCGGCGGTGATGCCGTCCACGTCCTGACCCGGCTTGGCCGTCGCGCCGACCTGAAACAGGCTGCCCAGCATCTGCGAGCCCTGGTACGCGAACACGTCCTGGGCGATGCGCTGCTCGAACACCAGCGCGCGGTAGAGACGGCTCGACTTGCCGCCGCCCAGCACGTGCGCCGCCATGTCCAGGTCGGCGTCGCCCGGCGCGAACAGCGCGGGCGAATGCCAGGCCAGGCGCAGGCGCGGCAGCTGCACGCGGTCCGTCAGCGCGACCTCGACGTCGCGCGCCAGCACGGGATCCGCCGGGCGCGGCGACCGTTCGGGCGGCGGCAGCTTCGGCTGCCAGCCGAAGTACTTGCCGACCAGCGCGCGCGCTTCCACCGGGTCGAAGTCGCCCGCGATCACGAGGCTGGCGTTCGAGGGCCGGTAGAAGCGCTGGAAGAACGCGCGGACATCCGCCACGGTGGCCGCCTCCAGGTCCTCGTGCGATCCGATCGTCGGCCAGTGGTAGGGGTGCTGGGGCGCATACATCGCCTCGGGCACGACCAGCTCGGCGCGACCGTAAGGCCGGTTCTCGTAGGATTGCCGCCGCTCGTTCTGGACGACCTTGCGCTGGCGCTCCAGCTCCTCGTCGGTGATCACGTCGGACAGCGTCGCCAGCCGATCGGCCTCCAGCCAGAGAAACGTCTCCAGGAGGTTGCGCGGGCCGATCTCGTAGTAGTTCGTCCGATCGTTGCTGGTGGTGCCGTTGTTGTGGCCGCCCCAGGCCTCCATGATCGCGTCGAAGGCGGGATAGGGCGCGTTGCGCGATCCCATGAACATCAAGTGCTCGAACAGATGCGCGAACCCGGTGCGCCCCGGCGATTCGTCCTTGGAACCGACGTGGTACCATACGTCGACGGCCACGAGCGGGCTCGAACGATCCAGGTGAAGGATCACCGGCAGCCCGTTGTCGAGCACGAACGTGTCGAACGCTATCGTCAGCATCGGCGGAACGGAGGAGGGCGCATCTTTGCACGAAAGCGCCCCGCCCCGGAGTCGAAACCGTTGCGCCCGTCACAACTCTCGGTCCGCCTGGGCTGTCCTGGCCGCCCTGGTCGTGCTGGCGGCGGCCGGGCGCGCCCATGCGAACGGCGCGCTGCCGAGCTCGTACGGCATCCTCTTACCCGCCGACAAGCCGCAGGAGATCGTGCTCGCGACCAGCTTCGGGATGATCATCTCCGACGACGGCGGCGCCACCTGGCTCTGGACGTGCGAGCAGCCCCAGACGAACCTCGGGTATCTTTACGGCGTCGGGCCGTCCCCGCGCGACCGCTTCTACGGCCTGTCGCCCGATCAGGGCCTCGCGATCTCCGACGACGGGTCGTGCACGTGGCAGCGGGCGGGGGGCGTGCTCGCCACCCTGGTCGCCAGCGACTTCTTCGTCGATCGGACCAACGCCGACCGCGTGTTCGCGATCGCTGCGACCTACGATCCGAGCACGCTGGAGTACGGCACGCCGTCGATCTTCGTGTCGGCGGACGGCGGCGCGACGTTCGGGTCGACGCCGCTGTACGCGGCCGCGGCCGGGGCCAACATCGTCAGCATCGAGATCGCGCGCAGCAACCCTCAGGTCGTTTATGCGGCGACGTACACGCTCGCCGATACTCATCCGCACCTGCTCCGGTCGGACGACGGCGGCCAGACCTGGATGGACCGCGATCTCGGCGCGGATGCGCCAGCCGGGATCGGCGCCCACCAGTTCCGCATCCTGACCGTCGATCCGGCCGACGCCGACGTGCTCTACCTGCGCGTGGTCGGCGGCAACATGGAACAGCTGGCGGTGACGCGCGATGCCGGCGCGACGTTCACGACCCCGGTGACCGTCACCGGCCCGAACGGCGGCTCGCTGAGCGCGTTCCTGCGCATGGACAGCGGCACCGTGCTGCTGGGCGCCTACACGAACATCGCGGGCGGCGGCATGAACGGCCTCGCGTACCGATCGACCGACGGCGGCAACACCTTCGTGCCCTGGACGCTGACGCCCCAACCTCACATTCTCGGCCTCGCAGAACGCGGCGGCGTGCTCTACCTGGCGGGCAAGAATTACAGCGATAACTGGTCGCTCGCGACGTCGCACGACGAGGGCGTGACGATCCAGCCGCTCTCCAGCTACGCAGATGTGCGTGGCATCAAGCCGTGCGCGATGGCGGTGTGCGGCGACGCCTGCTCGCTGGTCGCGTCACAGGCAGTCTGGACCAATGACGTCTGCACGAATGTCGTCACGCCGCCCCCGCCGCCGCCAAAATCGTCCTCCGGTTGCCACTGCGCGGCGGGCGGAACGGCGCCGCGCCGCCCGGCCGCGCTGTGCGCGCTGCTCGCGCTCGCGGTCGTGATTCACCGTCGGCGGCGGCGCGGGTTGACACCGGACGCCGTCCCGGGCGCCCGGGTCGGCGATCCGCTCGACAGTCGTCGGCGCGCAGTGTAAGTTTGACGTTCTTTGCACACGGTTTTGCAAACGGCGCACCCGTCCAATGCTGGGCCCATAGCTCAGCGGTCAGAGCTGGCGGCTCATAACCGCCTGGTCCCTGGTTCGAATCCAGGTGGGCCCACCCGCTGTCTGACGGACGCGGCGTCGATATGCGAAGCGTGTGTCGTGAAACGCCACGGAGGAACCGGAATTGCGCGATCAGCTTAAGCGACTCGAGGAACTGCAGAGACACGACGCAAAAATTCAAGAACTCGAAAGCTCGCTCCGCGCGATTCCGATGAAGCTCGCGGCGACCGAGAACGACCTGGCCCGGGTGGAGGGGCTGCTCTCCACCGAGCGGACGGCGCTGGGCGAGACCGAGCGCTACTACGCCGAGCAGAAGGGCCTGATGACCGACGACGAGGTCCAGGTCGCGGGCGCGAAGCACAAGCTGGCGCAGGCCAAGAATTCGAAAGAGTACATGGCGGCCCAGCGGGAGATCGAGCAGCGGCGCGAGGCGCTGGTCGCGCGCGAGGGCGAGATCGCCAAGCTGGTCGAGGCCGTCGACAACAAGAAGAAGTTGCTGGCCGATCGCGCAGGCGACGTCGAGCAGCTGAAAGCGTCGATCGCCAAGGACGGCGACGCGGCCAAGGCGCGCATGAGCGAGATCGAAGGGAAGATCGCCGAGCTGCGCGTCGAGCGCGACAAGATCGCGGCCGATGTGAGGCCGGACGTGCTCAAGCGCTACAGCAATATCCGCATGCGGCGCGGGCTGGCGGTCGTCAGTGTCCGCAACGGCACCTGCCAGGGCTGCAACATGAACATCCCGCCGCAGCTCTACAACGTTCTGCAGCGCGGCCAGACGGTCGAGACCTGCCCCTCCTGCCACCGCATCATCTACTGGGAGGAGATCATGAAGGACGACCCGGCGGCCGGCGCGAGCACGACGCCGACGGGCTAGTCGCTCCGCGCCGCAGGCGCGGTGTGCGACCATTGTTTTTTTCAGGTAGCCGCAGAGCCGCGCTCCGCGCGGCAGCGGCTAGTCCTTCCAGCGGCGCACCTCGAACGGGAAGTGGGCGTACGGCACCTCGCCGAGCGGAACCTGCTCGGCCACGCCGTGAAACGAATGAATGATCACGTCGTGCTCGGTCAGCACGCCGAGGGGCGGGCGATCCTCGACGACCACCGCGGTCTGAAATCCGAAGTGCACGATGTCGCCGACGCGGACCGGAACAAGCGGCGGCGTCGATGCCGGCGGGCGATCGCGCGGAAACCTGCCGGCCGCGACCCGCGCGGTCAGCTTTTCGAGCCCGCGCGGTGAGACGTAGGGGACGCGACGCCCGAGCCGACGCCGGCCGTAGATGACCAGCGCGACGCAGTCCGCGCCCAGGCGCTCGTCCACTTCGCGCGCCGTCGGCCAGAAGACGAACGGCGTCCCGACCAGCTCGGTCAGGTAGCCGGTGTACGTGTCGTCGCGGCGGACGACGATCGCGGGCCAGGCGGCGATCGCGTCGCCCGCGACGGCTGGTACCGCGCCGAGCGTGACGGCGTAGCGGTGGCTGCCGAGGCCGACGTCGGCGGCGCTCACCTGGATGCGCGCGCGCCCACGCCAGCGCGCGATCTCGTTCAGGCGGTAGGCGATCGGATCGGCGCAATCGGGACGGGGCCGGCCGTGACAGCGGCGGACGTTGTCGTAGTCGCGCCCTTCCGGCCGCGCTTCGAACCAACGCAGGCGCGTCTCCGTTTCCGGCGGCAGCGGCAGGCGCCGGCCGTCCGCCGCGACGAGCACGGCCGACAGCTCCGCAGTTTCACCCAGCCGAAGATAGCGCGTGCCGAGGGGCTGCGGCTCGAGCACCCCGCGCGACGGCGCCGAAGCGCCAAGCGCCGCTGCCAGCAGCAGGCCCGCGCCGTTCAACCGCAGTTCCTGATCGGCATCAGCTCACCGATGCACGCCGGACCACTCCCCTCGACCTCGACGATCGACAACCGCACGCATTTGCCGACTCGCGCCTGGACGTTCTCGTAGTCGTCGACAAACGCCTTCTGGTCGGCCTGGGGCAACAAGGAATAGAGATCCGACGACAGCATCACGCCCCAAGGCCCGCGCGCGCCGATCTGAGCGACCGGCAGCTCCACCATCGCGGGTTTGCCGTCATGCCCGCGGCCGCCGCAGCTCTCGAGGCGGACGCGCTTGATGCGCGCGGTCTTCTCGGTCGTGCTGCTGACCAGAAAAAGCCCCTCCGGGTAGCAGCTGAGATAGGCGCGGTCGATCTTGCGCTGCGTGACTTCGATCCAGCGCTCGGGGCCGGGCTTGTCGACGCACCAGGCGGTCTCCGGATCGCCGTCGACGGCCCGGTTCGCCGCGGCGGCGTCGCCCGCAGCTTTCGCCGTCTTTGCCGTCATGACCACCTTGCTGTCCTTCCGGTACTTGGCCAGCTCGCCGATGTAAGCGATCGGCTCGACGTCTAGCTTGATCTCCAGGTCCGGCACCTTCTTGAGGTCGACGCTGGTGAACGCCCACGCGAGCGTGCTCCCCTGCTTGACCGCGCCGGGCGGCGCCGTGGTCCGCTCGGTGCCCGCGTAGCGCCCGAGATCGACGGTGAACGAGACGCGCTCGGCCGGGCCGACCCAGAATCCAGCCGGGAAGAACGTGTACCGCAGCAAGCGGGCGCCGTAAGAGACGAAGGCGCTCTTCGAATAGTCGGCGTCGGTGAACAGCAGATCCGCGCGGTAGGTCAGCACCAGCGGCACGGCGTCTCCCTTCGGAATCGTCAGGCGCGCGACGCACCAGCCGCCCGTCGGCGCCCCGTCCATCTGGTCGTACTTGCTCGGGTCGAGGGCGACGCTCTCCTTGATCAGCGTGCACCGGTTATCGGTGTCGCCGACCTTGATCCGGACCGCGTCCGCCGCCCGGCGCGGTGACTTCGGATCCTCGCCCCAGAGCAGCGGGACGCCGTAGCGGATGGTCGTTTCGTCGCCGGCGTTCGACAGCAGATACTTCGCCGAGACGTCGTAGTGCTTGCCGTCGGGATCGATCGCGATCGTCAGATCCTCCGAGCGCAGCCGGACGGTGGTCTGCTGCTTCGGGACCAGCCCGCCGCGCGCGCCCGCCTCGGTCCAGTCGACGGGGCCGCCGTTCGCGAGAACGTCGGATGCGAGCCCGACGCCCGACAGCGCGATCAAGACGACGCCGAATGACCTGATGTTCGAGACGCTCATTCTTCCTCCTGCGGCGGGATGGGAGAAAACGGCACCGACATCTGTTTTTGGCACCGCGACCGCTTGGCCGCGCAGAACCGTTGCAACATCGGGACGAAGCGCTGGGCGGCGTCTGGCCGCACGAGATCGAGCGAGAGGAAGACGCAGCCGCCCGCGTAGGCGACGCCGAGACGCCAGATCATGTCCGGCGTCCGTGAATCGGTGTACGCGATGTCGACCAGACCGTCGGAATTGGTGCGAACGTCCTTGTGCCCCTCACCGAGCTCCTTGCCGCTCGCCATCGCGTGCAGTCGTGCCATCGCGTCCGGAATCCGCAGGACGCGTTTCTCGTACGCGACGAACTGCGCGGCCTCGATCGGTTCGTCCAGATCTCCGATCGGCATCACCAGCAAGGCGGCGCCCGGCGGCGATCCGGGTGGCACGATCGTGATCTCGTCTCCGTTCTGTCGAACATAGACCGCGAGATCGGCTGGGATGGACAGGGCAGCGTCGCCACACCGGACGGTTCGCGAGCGCGAATCCCAATCCAGGTCGAGCGCGGGCCCGGGCTCGGCCGCCGCCTCGGCCGCCGGTGCCGCCGGTCGCGCGTGCACCGGATCGGGCGGGGGCGCCGGCAGCATCTCGGGCGGTGGCGGGGGTCGGCCCGGATCGGGTGGCGGCATCGGGAAGCATGCCGGGAGCAAAAGCCATGCGAGGACGCCGATGCCCGCGCCGCCGACGGACCGCATTGCCCGGTCGATGATAGCCCGGCCGGTCCAGCGGCCGTGGTGACGCGCGTCGCGCGGCGGTGCGGTATAGTGATGGGCGCTTCTCGCTCGAGCCGGACAGGTGGTCGCGGCGGTCGCCTTCGGGCGGCCGTCGAGGAAAGTCCGGGCTCCGCAGGGCAGGGTGCTGGCTAACGGCCAGTCGAGGTGACTCGAAGGACAGTGCAACAGAGAACAGACCGCCCGGCGCCGCAAGGTGTCGGGCACGGGTGAAACGGTGCGGTAAAAGCGCACCGCCCCCTCGGTGACGAGGGGGGCAAGGCAAACCCCACCTGGAGCAAGACCGGTCCGAGATCGCGTGGCCTTCCGCAAGGTTGGCCGCGCCGGCGTGGCCCGCGCCGACACCAGATCCCGAGTTGGTCGCACGAGCCGTCCGGCAACGGGCGGCCCAGAGGAATGACCGCCACCGGCGGAAACGCCGGAACAGAACCCGGCTTACGGCCGGCTCGAGCGAGAAGCATTTTCCTTTCCCCCCTCTCCCGCTTGCGGGAGAGGGTCGGGGTGAGGGCAGGCCGCTTTCGGGCGCCGTTCGGTGATACGATCAGCGGAACGAAACCTCCTCTCGATCGTCGATCGGGCTGGAGGTGACGACGATGGACCGGAAGCTCTGGACCGAGACCCGGGCGATTGCGGCGCGGCGCGACCCGCGCGCGGCGGACGATCTGGCGCAGGACATGGCCTGCGCGATGCTGGAGGGCGGCGCGCGCGCCGACCGGCCGGCGGCGTGGCTGGAGCGGGTGGGGCGCAACGCGGTGATCGATCGCCGGCGCGTCGAACAGCGGCGCGCGGAGCTGGCGACGGAGATCGAGCCGCCCGTGGCGCCGGCGGATCCGGAGGCGGCGCTGCTCGCGCGCGAGCGGCGCGGGTTGGTGCGGCGCGCGCTGGCGCTGCTGCCGCGACCGCAGCGGCGAGCGGCGCTGCTGCGCTTCCACGGCGAGCTGCCGTTCGAGACCGTGGCGGCGCGCCTCGGGACGCCCGAGGTGACGGCGCGGACGCGCGTGCACCGCGCGCTCGACAGCCTGCGCGCGCGCCTCGGCGCGCTGCGGGCGTTCGTCTTGATGCCGGGCGCGCAGGCCGCAGTGCTGGCGGTGACCGTCGTCGCCGTGCAGGTGCCGGCGGCGCCCAGCCCGATCGCCCTCGCGATGGCGGACAACGACGCCCCCGCCG
>DATFXS010000314.1:0-11620 GCA_035315605.1 Polyangia bacterium | reverse complement strand
CGCGGCCCCGATGTCCGAGCTCCCCAACTACGTGCGCCTGCTCGAACAGCTGCGCGGGATCGCCGCGGGCACCTTCGACGCCGAGGCAGCGACACAGGAGATGACGGGGCATCGAATGGCGGACGGCGGCCCGCCGTTCATCATCCGCTTCGTCCTGCGCGATCGACTGATCGAGTATCGGGTGGAGGGGAATCGCCAGCTCGACCTGATGACCACGGCAGGCGCGGTGAACGAGGCGCTGGCCGCCGCCGGCGAGACGGTCCGCCTCGCGCGCTTCAGCGCCGGGATGGAAGAAACATTGTTCGCCTTTCTTCCGCCCGAGGAAGCGAAGGCGATCGCGAAGCGAGCCGGACGCAAGCTCGTGCGCACGCGCCCGCTGACGGTACGCGCCTACTGACCCTTCGCCTCGTCGATCCAGCTCTGCCAGACGTCCGGAGCGGAGCCGACCGTGGCGCGGCTTCCTGACCGCACGATGGGCGTCCGCAGCAGCAGGGGATCCGCGACCAGGATCTGTTCGATGCGCGGTCCAGTCGGCGCCGCGTACTTGAGGCCCTTGTCGACGTAGCGCTTCCCCTCGCGATCGATCAGCGCCTCGAACCCGCCCACGCGCGCGGCGACGTTGCGCAGCTCGCCCGCCGACATGCCTTTCTGTGCGAGGTCGACGACGTGAGGGGCCACACCACGTTCGCGGAAGAAACGTTCGGCAGCCCGCGTCTCCTTGCACTTCTTGGTTCCGAACAGCTGGATTGTCAGCGGCATCGAGGCTCCATCGAGGCATCAAGGGCGCATAAAGAAGCCGTAAAGGATATACGGCGATTTTTCACGGCGGAAACATTGGAGAAACAAGAACTGCGTAACGTGGGCCTCGGTCACACTCACCGAACCCAAAGGACTCCGACATGACGAAAACCATCCCACGAATCGCGATCTTTCTCGCCCTTTCGGCGGCGCTGTTGGTGATCACCACGCGGCCGTCGTCGGCTGACCAGCCACCTGCCGCGGCTCCTGCGGCGGCAGCGGCTCCTGCCGCGGCGGCCCCCGCCGCGGCTGCACCAGCACCAGCGGCAGCGGCACCGGCACCGGCCGCGCCCGCGGTTCAGCCACTGTCACCCACGGAGCTGACGGCGCGCCTCCTCGACGTCGAGGCCTACGTCACCAACAGCCAGCCGAAGTCGCCGACGCTCTCGACGACGTCGGGTCCTGGCCACAACGCCTGGATGATGACCTCGTCCGCGCTGGTGTTGTTCATGACGCTGCCGGGCCTGGCGCTGTTCTACGGCGGCCTGGTGCGCCGGAAGAACGTCCTGTCGGTCATGGCCCAGTGTCTGGGCTGCGCCGGCCTGGTGACGTTCCTCTGGTGGCTCATCGGCTACAGCCTCGTGTTCGGCAAAGGCGGAGCTTTGGGGGGGCTGCTCGGGAGCACGCAATTCGCGATGCTGAAGGGCGTCGACGCCACACCCAACGGTGACTACGCCTACTGGGTGTCGCAGAACGTCTTCGCGATGTACCAGCTGATGTTCGCGATCATCACGCCCGCCCTGATCGTGGGCGCCATCGCCGAGCGCATGAAGTACTCCGCGATCATGGCGTTCATCACCCTCTGGATGTTCATCGTCTACTTCCCGCTGGCGCACATGGTCTGGGGCGCCGATGGCATGATGAACGGCGTCTGGAACGCGGCCGCCAAGATCAAGGCGATCGACTTCGCGGGCGGAACGGTCGTGCACATGTCGTCCGGATGGTCGGCGCTGGTGCTCTGCCTGATCCTTGGCAAGCGCAAGGGCTTCGGCCAGCGCGCGTTCCTGCCGCATAGCCTGGTGCTGACCATGGTCGGCACGGGCATGCTGTGGGTCGGCTGGTACGGCTTCAACGCCGGCAGCGCGGTCGCCGCCGACGGCGTCGCCGCCAACGCGTTCATGACCACGACGATCGC
Organism: Polyangia bacterium; assembly: GCA_035315605.1. Classification (GTDB taxonomy): domain Bacteria; phylum Myxococcota_A; class Polyangia; order Fen-1088; family Fen-1088; genus JADGRB01. Next base: position 9,687 of record DATFXS010000314.1, on the reverse strand, counting down.
CACCGCGGTCGCCTGCTGCGTCTGGCCGCTGCTGGAGTGGATCACCCGCGGCAAGCCGACCATCCTCGGCTTCTGCTCGGGTGCGGTCGCCGGCCTGGTCGTGATCACGCCCGCCACCGGGTTCGTCAACGCGACGGGCGCGGTGATCATCGGCGTGCTCGCCGGGGCGATTCCGTTCCTGGCCTGCACCAAGCTGAAGTCGATGTTCAACTACGACGACGCGCTGGACACCTTCGGCGTTCACGCCGTCGGCGGTACGCTGGGGGCGCTCATGACGGGCTTCCTGGCCACCGCGGACGTCAACGCGAACCTCAAGACCAACCTTTCGGCGCTGGTCCGCAACGGCCTCTGGATCCAGCAGCTCGAGGCCATCGGCGTGACGCTCGTGCTCGCGATCGTCGGCACCGTGGTCATCGCGATGATCGTCAAGGCCGTTCTCGGCCTGCGGCCGACCATCGAGGGCGAGGAAGCTGGTCTGGACGAGACGGACCATGGTGAAGTGGGGTATCACTACGACGAGGCCGCTGGCTAACCGCAGGCCAAAAGGGAGACACAGCAATGAAAAAAATCGAAGCGATCATCAAACCGTTCAAGCTGGAAGAGGTGAAGGATCGCCTGCGGCAGGTCGGGGTCTCCGGTATGACCGTCTACGAGGTGAAGGGGTTCGGGCGCACGGGCGGCAAGACGGAGGTGTACAGGGGGTCGGCGTACGTGGTGGACTTCGTGCCGAAGGTCCGGCTCGAGGTCGTGGTGCCCGACTCGATGGCGGCGGACGTCGTCTCCGCCATCAGCGCGGCGGCGAAGACCGGCAAGATCGGTGACGGCAAGATCTTCGTCACGCCGATCGAAGAGGCGGTCCGCATCCGCACCGGCGAGCGAAACGAGGACGCGATCTAGTCGGGCCTCGGGCCTCGGGCCTCAGGCCTCGGGCTGATGCAGGGGAGAGTGGGGGAGACCCCGCTCTCCCCTTCGTCTATTCGGGCCGCTAATATTGCGCGCCGATGGCCGGGTATTCGGGGACGCCGCTGCCGCAGAAGCTCGGCATCAAGCCGGGGGCGCGCCTCGGTCTCGTGAACCCGCCCGCTGATTTTCCGCGGACGCTCGGCGCGCTCCCGCCGGGCGTTGCGCCGAAGCTGGTGTCGGCCGGCAAGGCGCAGTTCGACGTCATCGTCTGCTTCGCGCCCAAGATGGCCGCTCTGGCGCGCCTCCCTGCCTTGAAGACGCGCCTCGATCCGGCGGGAGGCCTCTGGATCGCCTGGCCGAAGAAGACATCCGGTATGGCGACGGACGTCAGCGAGAACGCGGTCCGCGCGCTCGGCCTTCAGACGGGCCTGGTCGACAACAAGGTCTGCGCGATCGACGACGTCTGGTCCGGCTTGCGCTTCGTTATCCGGCTCGCAGATCGCCCGAAGCGCCGCTGAGGCCCGAGGCCCTTTCTTCTTACTGTCCCCAGAGCTCGACGTGCGCGCGCGTGCCGGGCGGCACGCCGCCGTGGACCAGCTCGATGCCGCGGATGAACCGGACGTGGCCCGGAAGCTCGATGGCGCGGCTGCGCGACCCGTCGGCGAAGGAATGCCGCAGGCCCGGCGACCAGCGCTGGCCGTTGCCGAACTGGACGACGACGTCGCCAACCTCGAGGTTGCTGTCGGTGACCACCAGCATGATGCGCGCGAAGCGCCCCTCGTACTTTCCGGCCGGGACGATCTGGCGCTCGTACGGGCCGGTCACCCAGGTGTCGCCCATCAGCCGCCATCCGGTCATGTCGGGATGACCCCCGACCGCTGGCGGCGGCGGGCCTGGGGCCGCCGGCGGCGGCGTATAGCCGACCGTACACGCCGGGCCGGCGACCAGCAGGATGAAGAGCGCGTGACGCGAGATCGACTTCGGCAGCAGCGGCATCGACATCGTGCTCGCCATCGTACACCCGGCCCGCGCGCGCCGCTGTGGCAGGCGTCACCGCGGCGCCCGCCCGGGCGTTTACGGCCGGGCAGCGCGCGTCTCGAAGTCCAGGTTCCGCGGCGGCGGCGGGGCGGTCGTCGGCACGTCGCGTCCGACCTCTTCGAAGCGGATGTCGTCGATCCAGATCGCGCCCGCCCCCGACAGCGTCGCGCCGAAGGCGATGTCGGTCGCGTCGTTCGGGACGTCGAGGACGATCTCGTAGCGCTGCCAGGCGCGCGTGCCGTTGATCTTGCGGTCGTTCATCGCGTCGAACGCCAGCGACTGCTTCGGATCTTGCGACGGACCGTCGACGCGCATCCAGAGTCCGGCGCTCCGCTTGACGTTCTCGGCCTTCACCCAGCCGGACATGCGGATGCGTTTGCCATGAAATTTGTCAGCCGAGGCGACCTGCATCAGCGAGCCGAAGCCGCTCGGATCGGGCGGCACCGAATTGAGGCGCGCGCTCGCCCGTCCCGCGTGCATCACCGTCCGATCGACGCCGACCTGATAGCCGACGGGGTTCGAGCCCGCCTTCCACCAGCCGGGCAACTCGGCGATCTCCACGATCCCGCCGACACCGGGCCGTTCGACCGCGCGCACCTCCAGAGACAGACAACAGACGACTCCGACGACAGGGGCGAACATCTTCCAGGTCATCGCCACACCTCCCAGCTGTGCGGCGACGATTCTAGCGCGGCTCGGCTACCAGTTGACCGTCATGCCGCCGTTGCCGACGTACACAACCTGCTGTTGCCCGGCGAAGCCGTTGACCGCCCACCAGTCGGCCTGGGCTCGGAAGAAATCCAGGTCGAGATGCACGTTCGGCAGCAAGTGGTAGACGAGGCCGGCGTTGATCCCCATCTGGTCCTTGAGCACGCTCCAAACGTGGACCTTATTTGCCATCGCTTGAACCGCCGGGTCGGGGTCCGTGCTCCGCGGATCACGCGGGTCGGGTTTGGTGTAGTCCTTGTCGTAGTCCGTCAAGTAGATCTGCGTGATCCCCCAGCCGGCGAACAGATCCACCTTCCGAATGACGACCTGGCCCTGCACGTACACGCCGGTGGTCTTGCGGAGGTTGCCGATCTTGTCCAGGGCGGCGTCGCTGACCTCGAGCGCGTAGTTTATCCCCGTTCCCTGGCCATAGAATCCCGACACGCCCAGGTGGAAGGGGCCGAGCTCGAGACGGCCGCCTGCGACCCCGCCCAGGACGGTGACATCGCAAGGGAGGTTCGAGTTCGTCTCCGGAACGAACACCGGCGTGCAGTACCCGCTCTTGTAGACCTTCTGGTGCAGGCCGCTCCCGAACATCACGACCTTGCCCCAACCGTCCAGGAATCTTTGCTCGAACGTCAGCTCCGCCTCGACGCGTGGAAACCTGGTGCGCGTCCAGGCTCCGTTGCCCTGGAGCTGGACGGCGTCGAAGAGGCCGGCGCTCAGCTGCAGGCCGGCGAGCAGGGGCGTCGCATACACCGCCCCGCCCGAGAAGCCGGCGCCCAGTAGCCCGAACCCGATCTGTCCCTGCGTGGGCCCGTTGTTGTCGATGGCCCCGGGCCAGCCGAGGCCCCAGCGATGAGCATAGAGCGCGTCGATCGCAGTCGCGCCGCGCGAGAACAGCGCGGGCAATCGGCCGGCCGCAACGCTGCCCCAGGGGCCTTCGAGCTTCGCGTAGCCTTGCCGAACGTCAGGCGGGGTCGGCTGGCCCTTGCGCCGATCGAAGTTCTCCACGAACGCCCAGATCTGGATATAGGCCGAGACCGTGGTGTAGGGCGTGAGGTGGCCGCGCGCGCCGAAGCCGAACTGGTTGCTCACGAACCCGCTGCGGATCCGCATGATGTCGATCGTGCCCTGGTCGTACATCATCATGCCGTTGGTGGCCAGGCCCTGCGTGCCGACGCTCCCGAAGCCGCCGCCCTGGACGCTGTGGATTTCGTAGGGTTGCGGGACCCCGTTGGCGTCATTGATGAAAATGTCGGTCGGCTGCGGGATTCCGTTGCCGTGGGCGTAGCTCACGAAGGCGCCGGCGCGCCCGTCGCTGAAGAGCTCCCAGCCGTCGACGTTTGCCAGGACCTTCTCGGCGGAGGCGCGGTTCGGTATCGAGCAGAGCGCTAGGGCGAATAGACTACGGGCGACCCACCTGTTTCGTTCCGTCAATGTCGGCCTCGCGGATAGGGGCGGTTAGGGGCTCGTCACCGAGGTGACGTCGATCCAGAGCCACTGCACCTCGTAGGTCGTGCCGTTGAGCGAGAACGTGCGCGGCTGCGTGAAGTTCGTCGGCGCCGGTGACACGCCGGACATGCTGATGGTGCGTGAGGTGCTCGTGTCGCACGTCTGCTGACTCAAGGTGGGCCCGCAATTCCCGAGCGTCCGGCAGTTCGAATCGTGAATGACGAGGGTGATCGTCCCGCCGCCCATCACGGGGAAGCTGGCGTTGTACCCGATTTCATAGGTCGCCTCTCGCTGGCACCACCACTGGGCGGTGCCGGCGGCGCTGGGGTTGCTATTTTGGGACGAGTTCGCGAAGTAGATGTCGTAGCCGCTGTTGAGCGTCTGATTCGGCTGGCCGGCGACCTTCGGCGCGATGCGAATCTCCGCCGTGTTCCAGATGCTGTCGTTGTACTGCTTCCCTCCGGAGTACCAGCCGTTGTTCGGACCGTTGTCGACCCACGTGGCCGTCGACGCCGGTGTGCCCATTTCGTAGCACCGCGTGCCCGCGACGCCGCGGACGTTGATGTTGATCGTGTACTTCTGCCCGGTCGTTCCCTTCACGTTGATCACCGGCCGCGTGTTGATGTAGCCGGTCGTGTCCCAGGTCGCGCCGGAAGCACAGGTGGTGGTGTTAGGCGCGTTGAACGGATAGTTCGTCCCCGACAGCGCGGTGTTGCCGCTCGGGGTCATTTCCCAGTAATACCCGTCGAGGCCGTTGGGCGCCGTGCCTACGATGCAGTCGGGGGTGAGGCCACACCCGCCGGTGCCCGTGCCGCCGGTGCCCGTGCCGCCGGTGCCCGTGCCGCCGGTGCCGCCCGCGCCGCCGCGTCCAGCCGCGCCGCCCGCGGTGCCGCCCGCGCCGCCGCGTCCAGCCGCGCCGCCCGCGGTGCCGCCGGTGCCGGCCGTGGCGCTGGTGCCGCCGCGTCCGCCGTTGCCGGTCGTGCCTGCCGTGCCACCGGTGCCGGTCGTGCCCGCTTCGTTGCCGGTGCCGCCCGTGCCCTGGCTGCTGCCGCCGGTGCCGCTGGTGCCCGGGTTACCGGTTCCACCGCTGCCCACCGTGCCGGCGGCGCCGGTGCCGGTGCCCGCTGTGCCCGACGCGCTGCCGCCGGTGCCGCCCGATCCTTCTCCGCTTCCCGGTCCGCTCTGCGCGCAGGCAGCCACCAAAAGAAACGCACCCGAGCACGCGACTAACAGCTTTTTCACGTGGTCCTCCAAGTCAGACCGATTTTTGAAACAACATTTCCCGGAACCAATTTGCGCGTACGCTAACAGCCTAGATGTAGGTGTAAAGGGCTATAAACAAATTTTGTGAGAACCGTTTCCGCGTACGCTTTTCGAGATCAAAACGGGCGTCTCGGGGAATGGGGGCCAGCCCGACCGCGCGTCGCCGTTTTTACTGCTTGGCGCCGACGTTGCCGACGACCTGAAGCGCGTACTGCTGCGCGCTGGTGTAAGTCCCGCGCAGCCAGAGCAGCGCGGTGTGGCTCGAGTCCCACTTCGGCACGATCGGGCGGATGTTGTCCATCGTCGACCGCGCGGTCAGCTGCGTCCACTGGAAGGTCGCGCCGTTGTCGCAGGTGGTCCCGCGCCAGATCTCGCGCTTGCCGCTGCTCGGCATCGTGGTGTCGTCGCGCGGATCGTACGGCGTCGAGATGTAGATAGCGTGCGGGTCGTCGGGATCGAGCGCGCCGAGCCCGATGTAGTCCTCCTCGGCCGGGTACAGCTTCGGGCCGCCCTTCACGAGATAGGTGGCCTTCCACGACGTGCCGTCGAAGCGGAAGTACAGCATGCGCTTGTCGGGATCGGAGGGCGTCGAGTTGCAGTTGGTGCTGTTCGGTGCACCCACGCGCCCCTGGCCGAGGACAGCGATGGTGCCGTCCGCGTACCGCACGATGTCGTGGTCCCACATCCGGCAGATCTGCATGCCGTTGACCATCGAGCCGGTCTTGAGGACCGGGGTGTACGTGTTGATGTCGACCGAATTGGTGGTGGTGGAGCTGGCATCCATCAGCGACGAGTCCTTCACGGCGCCCATGGAGTTGTAGACCTTTCCGCCCGAGATGTAGCCGTGGTACAGGCTGGTGTCGAAGTCGCGCGGGTGGGCTTCGGTCCCGACGAAGTCGATGCGGTCGGTGTTGTTGCCCCAGTACTTGAAGTAGCCGGCGACGTACCCGACCTGCGCGGTGTCCATCAAGCGCCCGTAGTAGGTGAAGTTCGCGCCGTTGTCGGTGGAAGACAGCACGGCAGGGTCGGTGCCGACCGAGCGCTCCATGCTGATGATCGTGGAGCCGATGTACCAGGGGTTCGAATACGTGACCAGGTTCGTGGTGCCGCTCGGCCCCCACGGGCAGCCCCACGGCGTCCAGTCGATCGTCTTCTCCGCGGACCAGCTGGTGCCGTTGAAAATGCTGGTGCGGCTGAGACAGTCGATGCGGTGGCTGGACCACATCGCGAAGTACTGACCGTCGGGCCGGATCAGCAGCGCCGGCGAGTTGTGATCGTCGACGTTGTTCGTCGACAGCGATGACGTCAGCGTGTAGCGCGTCGACTTGTTCATCGCGATGTCGTAGATGACGGCCTCGGTCTGGCCGTTGCGGGTGCCGCCGCTCGCCTCGGTGGCGATGACCAGCTTGTTCGCCTTCGTGTCGACGACGGCGCGCTCGTCCTGATACCAGCACCAGCCGCCGTTGTCGTTGAACGTGATCATGCTGCCGAAGACGGCGTTGCTGCCGCTCGGAAGCGTGATGTTCGGGGCCCCGCAAGCCACCACGCCGCCGGTGCCGCCGCCGGTGCCCGCCGTCGTGCCGCCGGCGCCCGCGGTGGCGCCGCCGGTGCCGACCGTACCGCCGCGTCCCGCTGCGCCGCCGGTGCCGACCGTGCCGCCGCGTCCCGCCGCGCCCGCGCTGCCGCCCGCGCCCGTCGTCCCCGCGGATCCGCCGGCGCCGGTCGTGCCGCCCGCGCTGCCGCCCGTGCCCGCCGCGCTGCCGCCGGTGCCGGTTGCGATCGAACCCCCGGTGCCCGTCGCGCCCGTGCCCCCGCTGCCGGTCGTGCCCGAGCTGCCCGAGTTCCCGGAGGCGCCCGTGGTTCCGGCCGCGCCCGAAGTTCCTCCGCCGCCGCTCGTTCCCGCGGTGCCCTGTCCCGAGCCGCCCGTTCCCGTTCCGCCCGACGAGGTGCCGCACGACGCGAGCAACAACGCGCAGAGCGGCAGGGCGCGTGAAGCGATCTGGATGATTCTACGGTTCGTCATGTACGTGCTCTCCTAGCGCATCAGGGCTGACGCGGTCCAAAGCAAGGGCGCCTGTCCGTGGAAGTCGCCAGCGCTGCGCGGGCGATCGAGATAGTACTGAATCTGCGTGGCGCGGCTGGTGCCGCCGCCGCTGGTCGCGGCCTCGCCGGTTCCGCGACAGACGTCGCGAACGTTGCCGTCGGCGTCGACATACTGGATCAGGGCCAGCCACGCTTTGCGCGCCGCGGGGCCGTAAGGGCTCGCCGGCAACCAGCCGTTCTTCACGCCGGTCACCATCGCGAACGCGAACATCCCGGTGCTGGATGTCTCGGGCCAGTTGCCGGGGCTGTCGTCGTCGACCAGCTGCCGCCACATGCCGGACGCCGTCTGCGTGCGCAGCAGCGCCGCCATCATCGCCTCGTAGCCGGTCATGATGCGCGCGCGGCTGGCGTGCGTCGCCGGCAGCGCGCGCAGCAGCTCGGTCATGCCGGCGGCGAACCAGCCGTTGCCGCGGCCCCAGTGCTGCGGCGACGTCTTCGTGTGGAAGAAGAGACCGTCCGGCTGCTGCAGCCGGTCCAGGTACGCGGTCATCGCCAGCGCGGCGCGATCCAGGTAGCGCTCGTCCCTCGTCGCCCGGAAGGCCTGCACCTGCAGCGCGGTGATCATGTACATGTCGTCGACCCAGTAGCGGGCCTCGGTGGTGATTCCGTCGGGCGTCGTCGACGACCACTGCTTGTCGGCCAGCCCCTTGCCGAGAAAAAGGTACTCGAGGCCCTTGGGGCCGCCGTGCATCGCGATCTCGAGCGGCACGATGCCGAACACCCGATCGTCGACGTGCGCGCGCAGCGGGATGTCTCCGGCGCCGGCCGGGGTCACGATCGGGGAGAACCGCGCGATCAGCGCCGCCTCCATCGCCGCGTCGCCCAGCAGCTCGGCCGTGGTCAGGGCGCCGTACCAGGTGCACGCCTCGGCGTAGTGCATCGGCGCGCCCAGCGTCAGCGGCCGGGCCAGGTAGTTCTTCGCGACGCGCGCGCCCACCTCTTGCGGGGAGGTGCCGGCCGGCCAGCCATCGAGGATTGTCGACGCAGGACGCTGAGCGGACGCCCACGTTCCCCGAGTCGAGGTCATGGCGGGGCCATCTACGGCGGGCGCACGAGCTGACAACGGTCGTAATTCCCGGCAGACGGCCCTGCGATCACCGATTGGCCCCACGCGGCAAGACTCGCCCGTCGACTCCGGACCACTCGGTATCGCGGTGTTGGGCGGCGGCATCGGGTTCGGGACGGCCGGCGGCTCGACCGTCGCTGGCGGCGGCGCCGGTGGAGGAGGCGGGGGCGGGGGCGCGGTCGGGGGAATGAGGGTCGGCGGCGGAGGCTCGGGCGCCGGCGGCGGCGGCGACCGGCCAAAGATCGGCTCGGCCGGCTTGCATCGCACCCGGGCTTCGCTGTGAATGACGACGTTGGGGACGTCGCGGATGTCGGGGCGCGTGCGTTTCTCGCCGGCGGCGATCACGTCGTAGCCGTGCCACTCGCAGAGCGTCTCGAACTCTTGAAGGCAGCTCGACAGCGGGGCGTCGCAGGCGGTTTGGTAGCTGCCGTCTGGAAGCTTCTGCGGATGATGTGCGATCAGCGCGCACGCGCCGATGCAGCAGCCGGCCAGCGCCACGCCGAGCATCCTGTGCATGGAGGGGAGACTACCCCACTGCCGCGCGCGCCGCGCCAATCCAGCGCGGTTGGCAGAAATCCGGATCGAAGTGGATGCCTGCGGGCATAGCCGGCAGCACAACCGATGAGAGTTAAAGGTGTTTCCTAATAGAGGTGCCGGAGCGACAATGCAATCTGCGATGCGCGCCGAGAGTCTCTTGCGGGGCTGCTGCGTCATGCTGGTGGCCGGCTGGCTCGCGGCCTGCGGCAATGGCGGCGGTGGCGCGTCGGGGACGGCGGGCAGCGGCGGCAACACTGGATCGGCCGGCAGCGGCGCCGGCGGATCGACCGGCACGGGCGGCAGCGGGGCGACGGCGGGCGACAACGGATCGTCGGGCACGACCGGAACGGCGGGAGGTGGCGCGGGGACCAGTGGCAGCGCCGGGTCGGCTGCCGGCGCCAGCGGCGCGGCCGGCGCGGCGGGTACGACAGGGACGGGCGGAGCGGCCGGCACGGGCGGCGCGAGCGGCGGCCGGGGTGGCGCGACGGGCGGCAGCGGCGGCTCGGCGGGCGGCGCGGCTGGCCGAGGCGGATCCGGCGGCGCCGCCGGACGCGGCGGAACGGGCGGTGGGACGGCGGGCACCGGCGGGGCGGCGGGCGGCGCCGCGGGCAGCG
>DATFXS010000313.1:0-13480 GCA_035315605.1 Polyangia bacterium | reverse complement strand
GCTCCAGAGGTCGGGGAGCACGAGGGACGCTTCGCCGCCTTCGTGCTGGGCGAACGCCGCCGGAGCCGCCAGAAAAGCCAGCGCCGCCACCAAAAAGCCTACGATCGAGGACAGACGAGTTATACGCATCGCGCGGGCTGTTTAAACCAATAGGCCCCCGAAGTAAAGGGAGTGGACTACCGGTTCGACGCCCGCGACCCGCTTCGCGACGAAGGGTCGGGCATTCCCTGATTCGGCCCCGGCGATCAAACTGACTGCGGTCGGTGCGGAACGCGGGGGCGCCGCCGGTAACGGGTGGGGCGGGGCAGCTCGGGCAACTCTTCGGCGGGGCGTTCCCGTTCGTCCAGGAGCAATGCCTTCGCTCCGTCCGGAAGCCCACCGGAGCGGAGTCGAGGCGCAACGCAAAGGCGCGGCGTGGGACGGGGAGCTCCTCGGCCGGAGCGTAGGCGGCTCCGATCGTTTGCGGCCGACGGGATTCCGAGCTTGCTCGCGGGGGACGAGGAGCTCACCGTCCCACGCCGCCCTCGACGTTAGCCGAGCGGAGCGACTAGTCGCCCTTGGCTTTCAGGACCAGGAGTCGGTAGTTCGCGTAGCCCGCCTGGCCGCAGGAATAGATCACTTCCGTCAGCATGCGGTAAGGCGTCGTCTGGTCGGCGACCAGCATCAACTGGGCCTCGAACTTTTGCCCGGTCATCTCGGCGACCCGCTTTTCACGGCGGGCGTGCTTCTCGAGGATCTCGACGAGCGGGGTGATGTAGTAGCCGTTCTCGCCGTCACGCTTGACCGCCGGGTCGACGCGGCCCGCGTTGATCGGCGCGATCGCGTCGCCCTCGACCAGGATCACCTTCTTCGTGACGGTCACCGTAACGGCCAGCTTCGGCTTCAGCTGGGTCACCGACTTCGGCACCTGCAGGTTCGAATCGAAGGTGATGGCCGAAGTCGACGACGAGAACGACTTCAGCAAGAACACCAGGATGATGGTCATCATGTCCATCATCGGGGTGATGTTCAGGTCCTTGATCACCTCGGGCTCGGCCAGCTTCCGCGCGAACGAGCGGATCGCCTTCTTGCCGGCGAGGCGCGACATCTCGGGCGTGAGCGCGCCGGCCATCTACTGGATCCCCGCTGCGAAGTTGACGTCCGGGAACAGGACCTTGCCGTCGTCGGCCTGCCTCATCGCGTCCAGCGTCGCGATCACGATGTCGTAGGGGATCATCGCGTCGGCGTTGAACGTGGCCTTGGTCTCCTCGGCGTTGTCCGGGTTCGACTTGATCTCTTTGAGCTTGGTCGTCAGCGTCTTGTAGTCGTACTGGCCGTTGCCGAGCTTCGGAATCGGCGGCAGCACGCCTCCGGAGGCGCCCACGATGTAGCCGGTCGCGCCGACCGTGATGGTCAGGTTCAGCGGCGGCTTCTGGTCCTGCTGGTCCTGGTCCGACGGCCCGCCGCCCGCCTGGATGGTCGGCGACGACACGTTGATGTTGCCGAGCGCGACCTGATTCACGACGGAGGCGAGCAGGAAGATGATGATGTTGGTGACGATGTCCATGTAGGGGACGAGGTTCAGCTCGCCCGCCTCTTCCTCGGCCTCTTCGACGTGGTCACGCATGCGGCGCATGGCCGCGCGGACCTGGCTTCTCGTCATCTGCTAGGCCTTCGCGCCCTGGGCCGACTCGGCCAGCAGGTTCTCGAGCTTCAGGGCGAAGCCTTCGAGGTCGCCAACCTGCTTCTTCGACGCCGACGACAGGAAGGCGTGGGCGATGATGCAGGTGACGGCGATGCCGAGACCCATGGCGGTGTTGTTCAACGCCTCGGAGATACCTTTCGCGAGCAGCGCCGACCGCTCTTCCGGCTTGGCGGCGGCGACGGCGCCGAAGGCGCGAATCAGGCCGATGACGGTGCCGAGGAGGCCGACGAGGGTGGCGATGTTGGCGATCGACCAGAGGATCTGGACGCGCTTCTTGAGGAGCGGCGTCACGTCGACCAGCGTCTCTTCGATCGACTGCGCGATGGCGATCTCGCCGCGGTGCACGCGCTGCAGACCAGCGCGGGCGACCTGGGCGACCGGCGCCTCCGTCGCGGAGCAGAGCTTGACGGCGCGGTCGATGTTGTTCGCCAGGACGAGCTTCCTGATCTGTTCGAGGAACGCCTTCGCGTTCACAGAACCCTTACCCAGGAAGAAGATGGCGCGGTCGATGATGATGGCCAAGGTGATGATCGACACCACCAAGTTCACGTACATCAGGGTGCCGCCTTGCTCTAGGAACTGGGCAAGTCCTTGCATCTCGTATCTCCTCGCGCGCGGCTTCCGGCCGCTCTCGACTCTCGGGTTGGGTAGGGCAGCTTCTCTTCGGGAAAGGGTGCCTTTACGAACGGCTGGGCTCTGTACGGCTGTTGCCGGTGGCTCTGCAGTTCCTTTGGCCGTGGCCAATTACTTCAGTGCGGCCGGTATCTTATCGGTATGGCCAAGGGTGTCAAGCCATCGGCCGCTCACTTAGAGTCTCCTCCAGGCGTCTTTTGTGCACTTGTGCGGGTGTTGGGTTCGATGTGGATGATTACGTCGGAAACCTCCGGGAACTTAACCTTCAGTTCGCTCACGATGTGCCGAGCCAGGGTGTGCGCCTCCTGGACGCTCATGTGGGGCGCCACTTCCAGGTGCAGATCCAGCTCCACGGCGCTGCGGACGCCCCGGGATCGTACGCGATGGATGGAACCGCCGGGCGCGAGTGAGCCCGCGAAAGCGGCGACTGTGGTCGGGTCCAGAATCGCGGCGTCGATCAGGACGGGAACGTTTTCCCGGAAGACGTCCCAGGCGGCGTGTCCGATCAGGACGATCAGCAGCAGCGTGGCGACGCCGTCCGCCCAGGCGATCCCGGCGCGGGCCGCGATGAACGAGGCGACGACCGCCGTCGAGGCGTACAGGTCCGACTGCGTGTGCTTGGCGTCGGCGCCCAGCAGCGCGCTCGAGAGCTCGCGCGCCTTGCGCTGCTCGTAGCGGGTGACGAACAGGTTCACCACCATAGTGGCGATCACGATGACGAATCCGCCGGCGCCGATCTGCGGCGCCGGGTGACGGTCGATCAGGGAGTGGATCGCGGCCGCGCCGAACTCGAACAGGCCGACGACGATCAGCGCGCCGATGCCGAGGGCGGCCAGGATCTCGATCTTCTGGCGGCCGTAAGGGTGGGTGGCGTCGGCAGGCGCCGCCGACCAGCGCAGCCCGAAGAGCGCGAGCACATTCGACGACGCGTCGAGGACCGAGTGCAACGAATCCGTCCCGAGCGTCAGTGAATGAGACATATAGCCGTAGGTCGCCTTCGCGATCGCGACCGCCGCGTTCAAGCCGAGCGTCAGCAGGAAGACGCGTCGCACGGCCGCACGGCGCTCGTCCGCCCGCCGCTGGACCTCTGCCATCGGCTCGGCATGCGCACAACCGTCATCGATGAGCGTCGTCATGGACGAGCGATAGGTGGGATTATGGCCCGCTTGCGAGCGGATTGCCGTCGAGGTCGCGCTCCTCGACAGGGGCCACCTTCCCGAGCGGCTCGGCGAGCGACTTGCGATCGCCCACGACGACGATCGTCAGGTGGTTCGGGTCCAGGTACTTGCGCGCGACGCGCCGGACATCGTCCTTGGTCACGGCCGCGATCTTCTTGGTGTACTCGGTGATGTAGCTGTCGGGCAGCCCGAACACCGCCAGCTCGGCCAGCTGGGCGGCGACGTTGGCGCGCGTCGCGAAGCGCGCGGGGAACGACTTGATGATCTGGTCCTTCGCGCGCGCGAGCTCGACGTCGGTCACGTCCGCGTCGCGCATGCTGGCCAGCTCTTTCAGGATCTCGGTGACCGAGTCCGCCGTGTGGAGCGCGACGAACTCGCCGCCCGCCGACCACGGCCCGGGCGCGCGCCGGCTGTCGACCGTCGAGCGGGCGCCGTACGTCCAGCCCTTCCCCTCGCGCAGGTTCAGGTCCAGCCGGTAAAAGCCGCCCCCCAGGATCAGGTTCATCACCGTGACGGGGAAGTAGTCGGGGCTCTTGCGATCGATGCCGACCAGGCCGACCCGGACCGACGACTGCGGGGCGTCGGCCTTGTCGATCAGGAAGATGCGGGTGGCGGCGGCGGCCCCCTCGGGCGACGGCAGCTTCGGCGCGGACGCGCTCTTGGTCCGCCACTTCGCGAACGCCGCCTCCAGCTTGCTGCGCAGCGCCTTCTCGGTGGTGTCGCCGGCGACCAGCAGCGCGGCGTTGTTCGGGTGGTAGTAGTGATCGTAGAAGCCGCGCAGATCGGCCGGCGTCAGCTTCTTGATCGTCGTCTCGACGCCCGCCATCGGCCAGCCGTAGGGGTGCTTCTGCCCGTAGAGCAGGTGGGTGAAGGCGAGGCCGGCCACCGTCGGTGGGCTGTCCTTGCGCCGCGTGATGGCGGTCAGCAGGTTGTCGCGCACCCGCTCGAACTCCTTGGGGTCGAAGGCGGGATTCACGACGACGTCCGCGAACAGCGCCAGGGCGGCGTCGAGGTTCTTGGTCAGCGTCGACAGGCTGACGTTGGACGAATCCCAGGTGCTGCCGGTGGAAAGGGTGGCGCCCAGCGACGCCGCCTGGTCCGCGATCGCCAGCGCGCTGCGGGTCTTCGTCCCCTCGTCCAGCATGTGCGCCGTCAGATCGGCCAGCCCCGCGCGATCGGCCGGGTTGGCCGCGCCGCCCGTCTTGATCATCAAGTTGAAGTCGACGAGCGGCAGGTCGTGGAATTCGACCAGCATCACCTCGAGGCCGTTCTTCAGCTTGAACCGCTGCGGCTTGGGCGGCTTGAAGGTCGGCTCCGGGCCGGCGGGCGGGGCCAGTTGCCGGAACGGGGCGTCGGGCGTCTCGCGTCCAGCCGTCGCCGGACCGGGCGTGGCGGTGACGGCCGGCGCCGCCGGAGCAGCGGCCGCGGCGGCGGCTGGTGCGGCAGGAGGCTTGGCCGGCGTGGCGGGCGGGGCGGACGCGCACGCCGACATCAGCGTGACGACCAGAGGCGCGGCGAAGCCCGTGCGCATGCGCGTCCGCAGCGTCATTTCTTGATCCGTCCCATGATCGGCGCGTCCGGATTGGGATCGATGGTGACCACCACGCGGGCGTCCTTCTTGAGGTACTGTTGCGCGGCGCGCTGGACGGCGGCGGCATCGACCGCACGGTAGCGCTTCAGGTCCTCCGTCACGTAGCCGGGATCGCCAAGGGAGTAGTTGTACGACTGCAGCCGCTCGGCCCGCGCGAGGAGGCTCTCGAGGCTCCGGACGGTGTCGGATTCGATCTGGTTCTTGGCGCGGTCCAGCTCGGTCGCGTCGACGGGCTTCGCCTGCAGGCCGGCGATCTCCTCGTCGATCACGGCCAGCACCTCGTCCAGCGTGTGGCCGGGCATCGGTGAGGCCGTGATCTCGAAGCTGGAGGCGAGCAGCTGGCTCTGCTGGCTGGCTGACACCGACTGGGCGATCTTCATCTCGTAGACCAGGCGTTTGTAGAGGCGCGACGACTTGCCGCCCGCCAGGATCTGGCCGACCAGATCCAGCTCGCGATCGCCGGGCGCGAAGTTGGCCGGCGTCGCGTACGAGACGTGGAGCTGTGGCTGCTGAATCTTTGCCTCCATGGCGATGCGCTTGACGCCGGTCAGGCGAACTTCGGGCGCCACCCGCCGCGTGATCGTCTCGCCCGCGGGGATCGCGCCGAAGTACTGCTCGATGAGCTGCTTCGTCTTGGCGCGATCGAAGTCGCCCGCGATCACCAGCGTCGCGTTGCCGGGCGCGTAGTAGGTGCGGAAGAACGACTTGACGTCGTCGACCGAGGCCGCCGTCAGATCCTCCATCGATCCGATCACCTGATGGTAGTAGGGGTGGTCGGGCGGGTAGAGCGCCTCCAGCTGCACCTTCGAGATCAACCCCGCCGGTCGGTTCTCGTAGTGCTGGCGGCGTTCGTTCTTGACCACGTCGCGCTGGTTGTCGACGGTCTCCTTGAACCCCGTTCGTTCCAGCAAGAACCCCATCCGCTCGCTCTCCAGCCACAGGGCCAGCTCCAGCTGGTTCGCGGGAACCACCTCGAAATAGTTGGTCCGGTCGTGCGAGGTCGAGCCGTTGATGTTCGTCGCGCCGGCCTTCTGCAGGTACTCGAAGTGCTTGTCCTCGGGAATGTGCTTGGTCCCCTGGAACATGACGTGCTCGAACAGATGGGCGAAGCCGGTGCGCCCCGGCGCCTCGTCGCGCGCGCCGACCTTGTACCAGACGTCGACGGCGATCTCGGGCATCCGGTGATCCTCGTGCAGGATCACCTCCAGCCCGTTCGGCAGGGTGTACTTCTCGTAGGCGAGCTGGGGCAGGTCTGACCCCGGCGCGGGCGGCGCCCCGCGCGAGGCGCCGGGTGGCGTCCCCGACGCGATCGACAGAAGCGCGGTCAACGCGGTCAGCGCGGCGAGCATGACGAGGGACGATCTAGCACGGACCGTCGGCGAAGGATTCGGATCGTGATCATGGCGCGGCGATGACGATGAAGGCGACCGCGCCCGCATACAGCAGAAGGTTCACGACGAACGCCGGATCGTGAAGCATCAGATCGGTCGGGCTGTCGGCGGTGTCCGTCCGGCTGACGATGCGGATGAAGCGGTAGATGCCGAACACCGCAAACGGCACCGTGAACACCAGCCGCCCATTGCCCAGCTCCATCGCGGTCGACGTTCGCGTGTACATCAGGTACGCGACGGGCGTGATCACGCCCAGCACGCCGAGCAACAGGCGCAGGACGCGCGGATCGTAGTCGCCCAGCACCTCGCGGTGCTTGTGGCCTCCCTCGCCGCCGATGCGCAGCTCGTGGGCCCGCTTGCCGAAGCCGAGCAGCGACGACAGCAGCAGCGTACAGACCAGCAGCCATCGCGACGCGGGCACGCCGACCGCCAGCGCGCCGGCCAGGACGCGCAGCAGGAAGCCGACGCTGATGCAGGCGACGTCGACGAAGGCGATCCGCTTGAGGCGCAGCGAATAGGCCGCGTTGAGCGCCAGGTAGCTGAACGCGGTGATCGCGAAGGGCCAGCCGAGAGCCAGCCCGCTGCCCACCGCGGCGACCGCGAACAGACCCGCCAGCGCCCGCGCCAGCTCCGGTTTCAGCTTGCCGGAGGCGATGGGACGGTGCCGCTTGACCGGGTGAGCGCGGTCCTTCTCCAGGTCCACGAGATCGTTAACGAGATAGACCGCGCTGGTCAGCAGACAGAACGCCCCGAACGCGGCAGCGGCACGCAGCGCCGACGACGGATCGCCCAGCCGCTTCGCGAAAACGACCGGCGCCGCCACGAACAGATTCTTCACCCACTGGTGCGGCCGGACGGCCTTTAGAATTGACCAGAGCATCGCTATGGCGCGGCCGTCGGTGACGTGATTATCTGGGTAAATTCCGCCCGGTCAACGATGGCGACCAACGACCCCCCCGTACCACCCGCGCCGCCCCCGGCGCCGGCCGCGCCCGTCAGCGACGAGGAGCTGGTCGCGCGCGCGCGCGCCAAGGACTTCGGCGCGTTCGAACAGCTGCTCGACCGCTACGAGGACAAGATCTTCCGGCTGGCCTACCGGTTCGTTCGTAACGAAACCGAAGCCAAGGAGGTGTTGCAGGACACCTTCCTGTCGATCTGGCGCAAGCTCGACACATTCAAGGGCGACTCTCAGTTCGGTAGCTGGCTCTACCGCGTAGCGGCGAACACGGCGCTGATGCGCCTGCGCGCCCAGCGTCGCCACCCGGAGGTGTCGACGGAGGAGCTGCCGGCGGGCTACCTCGATACGTTCGGCGCCCTGCCGCCGACGGGTGAAAACTGGGCCAAGCGACCAGACGATGAGCTGCAGTCGGACGAGCTCCGCCGCCACATCCAGTCGGCCGTCGACGCGCTTCCCGAGATCTACCGGACGGTGTTCCTGCTTCGCGACGTCGAGGGGCTGTCGACCGAGGAGACGGCGGAGATCCTCGACATCTCCGTGCCGACGGTGAAGACCCGGCTGCACCGGGCGCGTATCGCCCTGCGCGACACCATCACCGGTTACTTCAACAAGCGGTAACGCCTTCAAGAATTCCTGGCGGACCGCGGGCGTAACCGCCCGAATTTCCGCTATAATCCCGGGCGCCCCATGCGGAACACCAGGGCAGCGACGGCGCTCGTTGTTTGCGCCGTCGCCGTCATCGGCGGCGGGGCCGCGCGGGCGGCAAGCCCCTACGACGAATTGCTGGCGTCAGAAAGCGCCCGCCTGGCGGCGCACGCCGCGCAGCCCGAGGCGGCGGGCGCGCTCGCCGCGCTGGCGGCGCTCGACGAGGACGTCGATCCCGCCGCGCTGGAGGCGGCGGTGCGCGGCGCCGTGGTCAAGGGCGCGCAGCCGCTGGTCGCCGCGCAGGCGTCGGCGCTGCTCGCGCAGCTGCTTGATCAGCGCGGCGAAACGCGCGAGGCGTCGGCGTTGCGTGCCTCGCTTGGACTGCTGTCGCACCATTTCGTGATCGGTCCGTTCGGCGAAGGGCGGGCCAGCCTGAACACGACGTTTCCGCCCGAACAGGAGGCCGCGGCGCCCGCGCTCGGCAAGACCTACCCGGGCAAGAGCCACGACGTCGGCTGGCGCGTCGCCGACGCGGGCATGCGCGACGGCGTCCTCTATCTCGACGGGCTGCTGCGTCCCGCCGACCAGGGCGTCGCGTACGTGGTCACCTTCGTGCGCAGCGACCGTGAGCGGCCCGCGGCCCTGCGCCTCGGCTCACCGGGGCCGATCAAGGTCTGGGTCAACGGCGCCGCGGTGTTCACCCACGACGTCGTGCGCCCGGCGGCGCTCGATCAGGACGCGGTCGGGATCTGGCTCGGGCGTGGCTGGAACCGGATCCTGATCAAGACCGTGATCACCGACGGGGCGTGGCGGCTCTACGCGCGCGTGACCGACCCGGCCGGCGTCTCGCTCGGGCTCGCGAACGACGTCGGCGCTCCGCCGGCAGCCGGCGCGCTGGCGCGCCGCGTGTCGCGGCCGCTGCCGAAGGTCGACGCGCTGGACGCGTTGCTGGAACGTCGCGCCCGGCGCCTCGGCGCGGGCGGCGGCGCAGCCTGGGCGGATCTCGCGCGCCTGCTCGCCTGGACGACGCCGCGCGACCGCGATGACCGGGCGGCCAACGCGGCGTTCGCGCAAGCGTTCAAGCTGCTGTCGCCGAAGGATCTCGACCCGGGGTTGGCGCCCGCCCTGCGGCTGGCCGCCGCCGAGGCGACCGACGACGACGACGAGCGCCGGCGCGTGCTGGAGCAGGCGCTGGAGGCGCGCCCGCCGCCGGCCTGGCGGGCGCTGTTGCTCGCGCGGCTGGGTGTGACGGCGCGGGCCGCGCGCCGCGACGCCACGGCCATGGAAGCGTGGCGCGAGGCCCTCTCGGTCGACCCCGCCTGCTGGACGGCGTCGCTGGCGATCGCCCAGGAAGAAGCGGACGCCGGGTTGCCGCTCACCGCGGTCACCCGACTGGAAGCGCTGCCGGCCCGGAGCCGGTCGCTTCCGCGCGTGCGCCGGGCGGCGGTGCGGCTGTACGAGGCGGCCGGCCGGCAGCGCGAAGCGGATCGGGTGCTGGCTGACCTCGCGCACGATCGCCGGCGCGACAGCGATCTGATGCACCAGCTCTCCATCCGCGCGCGCCGCCGGGGCGACGGCGACGAGGCGCGCACGCGGCTGGCGGCGGTGGCCGTGCTGCGTCCCGACCTTCCGTCGCTGGAGATCGAGCTGGCCCGGCTGTTCGAGGGCGCGGGCGACACCCAGCGGGCGCTCGCGACGTTGCGCGAGCTGGCAGCCCGCCTGCCCGACGAGCCCGCCGCGCTGGTCGCGCTCGGGAAGCTCCTGCACCGGGCGGGCAAGGTGGACGAGGCGCTGACCCCGCTGCGAACGGCGCTGGCGCTGCGCCCGCAAGATCCGGATCTCAAGCGCTACGTCGACGGCCTGGCCGCGGGCGACCACGAGATGGGCGTTCCCGACGAGCTGGCGCGCCGCTTCGCGGACGACGCGCTCACGCTGGTGCCCGCGTCCGCGCAGGCGACGCCGGATCCCACGGGCAGCGGCGCGATCGTGCTGCTCGATCGCCGGGTCGTGCGCGTCCACAAGAACGGTCTGTCCCGCACGTTCGCCCAGCGCGTCGTCCAGGTGCTGACCGAGCGTGGGGCCGAAGAGAACAAGGAGTTCGCCGTCCATTACACGCCGGGGCGCGAAGAGGTCGACATACGGCAGGCGCGGGTCTACCGGCGCGGCGCGCGCGGCGACATCTCGACGCTGGAGGCGACCGATCGCAGCGACGAGGATCTCTCGGAGCCGTGGTACGGCCTTTACTACGACAACCGCGCGGAGGTGGTCCGCTTCGAGGGCCTGCGCCCGGGCGACGTCGTCGAGATCCAGTACCTCGTCGACGACGTCGGCAGCGACAACCAGATGGCGGACTACTTCGGCGATCTGCAGTTCATCGGCGAATCGATACCGAAGCGCCGCTGGGACTACACGCTGATCGCGCCGGTCTCGCGCCCGATCTACGCGAACGTCCCGCGGCTGTCGCGGCTGGACCGCCAGGTGTCGACCGAAGGGGGCGAGCGCGTCTACCGCTTCGCCGCGCGCGACGTCGCCAAGGTCGACGCCGAGCCGGCGATGCCGGGTGTCGGCGAGACGACGCCCTACCTGCACGTCAGCACCTACGCGTCCTGGGCCGACGTCGGCGCCTGGTACTGGCGTTTGATCGAAGAGTCGCTGAGCGCCGACGACGAGATCCGCCGGACGGCGCGCGGCCTCGTGAAGAAGGGGATGTCGGACGCGGAGCGCGCCCGCGCGGTCTACGACTTCGTTCTGACCGGTACGCGCTACGTCGGCCTCGAGTTCGGGATCCACGGCTACAAGCCCTACAAGGTCACGCAGGTGCTCGCGCGGCGCTTCGGCGACTGCAAGGACAAGGCGGCGCTGATGATCGCGCTTTTGCGCGAGGTCGGTGTCCCCGCCGAGCTGGTGCTGGTGCGAACGCGGCGGGGCGGTCACCTGGATCCCGAGCCCGCGTCGCTCGCCGTCTTCGATCACGCGATCGTCTACGTCCCCAAGCTGGATCGCTACCTGGACGGGACCGCCGAGTTCTCGGGATTGACCGAGCTGCCGGCGCAGGACCAGGGGGTGGTCGTGTTGCGGGTCGGCCCGCACGGCAGCGTGCTGACCGAGACGCCGGTGCTGCCGTCCAGCGAGAACCACGTCCAGCGACGCTGGCAGGTGACGGTGGAGGCCACCGGCGACGCTCGCGTCGACGAGGAGCTGATCATCCGCGGACAGGCGGCGCCGAACTGGCGCGAGCACTACCAGACGGAAGGGGAGCGCAAGGATCGTTATGGCCGGGTCTGGAGCGGGCGCTTCCCGGGCGCGCGCCTGGACGCCGTCGCGATGCCGGACATCGAGGATCGCAACGCGCCCGTCACGGTGCGCGCGGACGTGACGGTGCCGCGGCTCGCGCGGGCGGCGGTCGGGGGCGGGCTGGACCTGCCCGTGACCGGGCGCGACGCGGACTTCGTCCGCACGTACGCGCGGCTGTCGGCGCGGCGGCAGGAGCTGGTGCTCGGCTATCCGTGGCGTCACGACGAGGAGCTGAGCTACCGCCTGCCGCCGGGGTGGCGGCTGACGGCGGGCTCGCCGCCGGCGCGCCGGTTGATCGAGGGGCCGTTCGGGCGGTTTTCGCTGGACGTCGAGATCGACGGTTCGGTCGTGCGCGTGCGGTCATCGCTGAACGTCGAGCGGGCGCGCATCGCCCCCGACGACTACGCGCGCTTCCGCGCGTTCCTGCTCGAGGTCGACGCCGCGCTCGGGAGCCCGATCGCCGTCGCGCCGCCGTCGCCCGCGGGGGGCGCATGACCGAAAGAGCGATGGCCTGTTGCCTGTTCCTGGTGCTGGGGTGCGCGACCGCGCCGCAGCCGCGTTCGCCCGAGACGGACGACGGCCAGGCGGGGTGGCAAGCGCTGGCGGACGGACGACGGGCAGAGGCCGAGGCGCTGTTCGCGCGGCGCCTGCGCGCGGCGGCGCGAGATCCGATCGCGCTTTTCGGGCGGGCGAGCATCGCTTACGAGCGCGGCCTGGCCGAGAGCGCGATCGACGACTACACGACCGCGCTCGCCGCGGTGGCCGAATCCGCCGACGGCGATCTGCCGGCGCTGATCGCGCCGGTCGCGGCGGCGCGGGTGGGGGCGCTGTACGACGAGATCGGCGCCGCGGCCCGCCGGCGCAGCATCGATCGATTGCATCCCGCCGAGCTGGCGCGCAGCCCGCGGCTGCCGTGGCTGGCCCGCGTCGAGCTCTTGCGCCTGGCCACACACGCCGCGCGAGAGGTGGGCGACGCGAACGAGCTCGGGCGCGTCGGCGACACCTCGGGATGCGTCACCCTGGCTGCCGACGTCGGCGTGATCGGTCCGCTGGCCAGCGCCGATCTGGAGGCGCCGCTGCCCGCCGCCCGCCGCGCGCAGCAGAGCTGGCGTCCGGTCACGGCGTCCGGTTGCCACGTCGAGCTTCCGTCCACCTCCGACGGTCGGGGCGGCGCCCGCGTCGTGCGGATGGCATTCGACGCCCAGCCCGGCCCCTACGACGTCGTCATCGACTACGCGGGTGAGGGGCGCCTTTCGATCGATGGCGGTCCGGCGCGCGCCCACGGATCGCCCACGCGCTACGGCCCGCGCACGTCTGCGGTGCGGGTGACGCTGGCGGCCGGGCGTCACGACTTGGAGCTTCGCCTCGCCACGAAGGCAGGCGTCGCCGGGTTCGCGCTCTACGTGCTGCACGCGGACCGCGGCGCGGCGGGCCGGGCGACGGCCGCGGTCCATTTCGTCGATCCGCGCCAGGGCGGGCCCGCGGCGGCGCCGGCGTCCCCGGCCGCCAGCCCCGATCCCGTCGCGGCGGTTCCGCCCGGACCGCTGGCCGACTACTGCGCCGCCGCCATCGCGCAACGGATCGAGGCGGCGGATGACGCGCTGGCCGCGGTCGGCCGGCTTCGCGGCCGTCCCCGCTTCGCCGTCGGCCTCGCGCTGGCCGGTTCGGTCGCGCACGACGATCCGACCCGTCCGGCCAGCATCGCCCGCGATGCGGCGCGCACCGCCCTTCGCGCCGCGGTCGCGATCGATCCCGAGCTGGCCCGGCCCTGGCACGATCTCGCGTCGCTGGCGCTGGAGGACGAGCGGCCGCGCGACGCGATCGAGGCCGGGCGGGCCGCCCTGCGCGCGGCGCCGGGCTGGTGGTCGCCCCAGCTGCTACTGGCGCGGGCGTTCACGGCGCGCGGGCTGGAGTTCGACGCCAACCGCGCGATCGAGGCCGCCGCGCACGCGGCAGGCGATGATCGTCCCTGTCCGGTGCTGGAGGCGCTGCGGCGCCGCGCCCAGGATCGGCGCGCGCTCGACGAGGAGACCCGGCTCGAATCCGCGCTGGTGGCCTGCGGCGGCAACGTCGAGGCCCGGGTGGAACGGCTGCGCGCGCGCGGCG
>DATFXS010000312.1:0-7901 GCA_035315605.1 Polyangia bacterium | reverse complement strand
GCGGCGGCGGCGGTCCTGGCGGCGACCGACTGCCGTTCCAGCGGCTCGCGGCGCGCGAACGCCGCGGGCCCGGTCACCGCTGCCGGCGAGGTGGTCACCTTCCCGAGCGGCCAGCGCACGCTGCACGGCGTGCTGCACAGGCCGGCGGGCGCGGGGCCGTTTCCGGCGCTGCTCTACAACCACGGCAGCGCGCCCGGCATGGAACCGGTCCAGGCGGCGAACGCGCTCGGGCCCGTGTTCGCGGCGCACGGATGGCTGTTTTTCATGCCGTTCCGGCGCGGGCAAGCGCTGAGCGCCGACGCGGGCCCGTACATCATGGACGAGATCCACGCGGCCCGCGCCCGCGACGGGATGCCGGCGGCCACCGCGACGATGGTTCGCCTGCTGACGACCGATCACCTCGACGACCAGCTGGCCGCGCTGGCCTGGCTGCGCGCGAGCGGGCTCGCCCAGCCGAACCGGATCGCGGTGGCCGGCAACTCGTTCGGCGGCATCGAGACCGTCCTCGGCGCGGAGCGCGGCGTCTACTGCGCCGCCGTCGATTCGGCGGGCGGCGCCGCCAGCTGGGCGAAGGCGCCCGACCTGCGCCCGGTGATGATCCGCGCGGTCACCAACGCGCGCGCGCCGATCTTCTTCTTCCAGGCCGAAAACGACCACGACCTCACCCCGTCGCGCGTCCTCTCGGCGGCCATGCGCGACGCCGGCAAGCCGTTCGAGCTGAAGATCTACCCGCCCTACGGTTCATCCGCCGAGCAGGGCCACACCCTCGGCTACTTCGGCGCGGACATCTGGTCGCCCGACGTCTTCCGCTTCCTCGACGCCCACTGTAAGGGAAACCCCTAAAGCCCGGAGCCGGCCGATCGTGTGGTTGATGCCTCGCGATCGATATCCATGTTCGGCCGCTGATCATGGCCGAGGCGAGCCTCTCCGATCCGACGCCATTCGCCGATGGGCGAACGCTGGTGATCCATTTCCCTGCGTTCACGCCCCGGATCACCTTCCACGAGAACCACACGTTGACCGTCGAGATCATCGACGGCGACAACGCCGGCTTCCGCGACACGATTCCTTATCGAGCCGTCGTGCGCCAGAAGCTGGTGGTGCTGTCGTGGAAGGAACAGGTCGGCAGCGCCGTCGTCCACGTGCTGGACCGGGAAGCGGGCCAGACCTATTCGGTCGTGTCGCCCGCGAAGGGCGGCCTCCTCAGCCTGGCGGGGACGATCGAGTGGGGCTGAGCGCCAGGCGCACCAGCTGACGCACGTTCAGCGGGCATTCGACCGGGACCGGATCGCCAACCCAGCGGACGGCGGTGTACTCGTCGCAGGCGCGCAGCTCGCGCGTCGCGACGTCGGCGACGAACGCGAAGTTCATGTGCAGCCCCTTGTTGCCGGCGGGGTGCTCCTCGTAGCCGATCAGGCCGGGCGGCGTGCCGTCGACGCCGAGGCCGGTCGGGAAGACGCCGTCCAGGCCCGTCTCCTCGCGCAGCTCACGGCGCGCCGCCTCGAGCGGCGTCTCGCCCGGCTCGATCTCACCGCCGACCGGCAGCCACAGATCCAGCCGCTTGTGGCGCACCAGCAAGATCTCGCCGCCGTTCCGGCAGAAGACAGCGACCGAGAACGCGCGCCGGTCGGTGCTCATCGGGGCCCGGTTTAGCAGCACCGGGCCCCGGTTGTCGATGGGACGGTTTCACCAGCTGCCGTAGAAGGGCTGGTTCAGGTAGGTGCGAGGGGAGCTGAACGACGACGCAGACCAGGGGAAGGGGCCGCGCGTCGACAGGGCGACCATGATGTTCCACGAGTTCAGGATGATCAGGTCGGCCCGCCGGTCCCCGTTGACGTCGGCGAGCAGCGTGCCGACGTTGCCGTAACCCGCGAAGGAAGCCCAGGTGACCGGCGTGAGGAACCGGGTCCCGAAGGAACGGGCCACCATGACGCCGCCGCCGTCGTAGATGAGGACGAGGTCCGCGCGGCCGTCGCCGTCGACGTCCGCCAGCTGCGAGTCACGCGATCCGGCCGTGAAGGAACCGAGCCACTGCGCCGGATAGTTGAACGAGCTTCCGGTCGACGTCATGACCCAGACGTCGCCATCGTTGACGGCGACGGCGTCCGCGCGCCCATCGCCGTCGACGTCGCCGAGCATCGTCGCGCGTGTGCCGTAGAACGGCACCGCCGACCACCGCGCCGGCCAGGCAAACCCGCCGCCCGTCGACGTCGCCACCCAGCTTTCTCCGTCGGTGATCCCGACCGCGTCCGCCTTGCCGTCGCCGTCGACGTCGCCGAGCAGCGACGCCTGGACCCCGCCCAGCCACAGCGACGTCCACTCGGTCGGGTAGGTGAACGCGCCCGTCGTCGACCGCGTCACCCACGCACCCTGGGTGACGTTCAACGCCAGGCCGTCCGCAACGTGATCGCCGTCGATGTCCCCGAGCAGCGTCGCGCCGTCTCCCGTGAACGGCGTCGTGAGCCACTGCGTGATCGATCCGGTGGCGAGGTTCGCCGTCCAGATGTCCCCGCCCGTGTACGCGACCAGGTCGGCCTTTCCGTCACCGGTGATGTCGCCCGCGTGGACCACCTTGCTCTGCGAATGGCACGCGTTCAGATCGGCGGCGGTCGCGATCGCCTTCGCCTGCATCACGCACTTGTAGTTCCACCAGTCGGTGCAGCAGGCGGGATTCTGGGCGCAGACCGCGGAGACGACCTGATCCGTCTCCATCGAGGAGTCGGCGGCGTTCTGCGAAGCCGCGCAACCCTGCGGCGGCGCGTTCAGCGGCTGGCCCGTCGTGCACCAGTAGTGCGGCTCGGTCGAATGGACGACCTGGCAAATCGGCTGGCGAAGGAAGGTGACCGCGCCAAAAGTGACGGCGCCGGACGCGGCGCCCGAAGAGGTGACGCCCCAGATCGCGCCGTTGTCGGCGATCGCTCCCGTGAGGGCGGGTCCGCCGGAATCGCCCGGGCACAGCGCCACACCGACCTGGCCGCTGGGAAGGGGGACCGAGGCCTGGTTCGGCACGGTGTTCCCGTTGGCATCGATGAGATTCGCCGGACGCGTGAGCGGGTTGCCGGCGCCGAACGCCGGGAACGTCCCCTGCGCGACGCGTTTCACACCTCCGCCCGTCCCGTTCACCAGATCATTGCACCCGAATCCGAAGATCGTCACCGGTGAGCCGACCGCCGGTACCGCGTTCGCGATGGCGGCGGGCGAGGGCACCAGGTTGCTCGACACCGGCGTCGCGAGCATGAGGACGGCGATGTCGCTGGTGCCTGAGAAGTCGGTCGTTTCCAGCTCCGTCCCGTTGTTTCCGATGAGATTGTCGACGATCGGGGTCGGGCTGCTCGGGCCGATGATGAACGTCTGCTTGACCGGGTACGCTGGCGGCGATCCGCCCACGGCAGGGTAGTACGAGAACCCGCTCGCATTGGCGGTGCTGTCGCCCACACAGTGCGCAGCCGTCAGCACGAAGCGCGGCGAAATCAGCGTTCCCGTGCAACTGGACCAACTATTGCCGATATATCCAGAGACTGTGCCGACCTCCGGCCGGGCGCTGGTCGCTGTGCCGCCGACAATCGACGACTGAGAGACGTCGACGCCTTCCGGCGCATCCCGTCCACACGACAGGACGAGGCCGGCAGCGGCAAGGGTGAAGGTCAAAAGAACGCGCGATCGATGCGGGGCTACGCTTTTCATAGCCAGCAATACGCGCCCGCCAAAATTCCTGGCCGATCTTTTTTCATTCTCTTTCCCCCTCGCCCCGCGAAGCGGGGAGAGGGTTGGGGTGAGGGGTCTGCGCCTTCGTCACGAGGCGCCGCGTCTCAACCGCCAGTCTGACAGCCCGCCAACGCTCGCCGCCCATTCAACCGCCGAATTCGCGCCCGATCGCCGTCGGTCCAGTCCTTGCTGATGTCCCGAACCGGACGCTGTCTCATGGCAATCGCGAAGCGAAGTCTGACAAGTTGCGCTGTACTGGTCGCGACGCTGCTGATGGCCGCACCGGCGTATGCGGCGATCGTGATCGGCACGGACGGCAAACCGGTCCGGCCCCAACCGCGCGACGCCTCGTGCGACGGTCCCCGCGACAAGCGCGTCGTCACCTTCACCCTCCCGCCCGAGCCGCAGCTGGTGGACGCCGTCGCCTGGATCTCGTCGGCGGTATGCAAACCATTCGTGCTGCCAGGCCCGCTCGCCGTCGAAAACAGGAAGCTGCCCCTCGTCGCGCCCGAGCGGATGAAGCCCGAGCAGGCCTACCGCCTCTTTGCGGGCGCCCTTGATTCAGTCGGTCTCACGATCGTGCGAGACGGATACGTCGACCGCATCGCCGAGGTCGGCATCGAGCTTCCGGACCCCGTCTGGAGCGGCGTCGTCGACCCGGACACCGCCAATCCAGACTCCTACGTCACGGCCCTCCTGCACTTGAAGGACCTCACCCCGGAACAACGAGAGCAACTGTTCGCGCGGCGGATCAAAGGCGAGGACTGCGACTGCGCCGTCTCACCGCCGCCATCCGACACGATCATCATCACGGACACCCGATCGACGATCGAACACCTGCTCCACCGCCCGATCGGGCGGTAAGTCCCGACTACTTTGATTCGAGCTTGTCGACGCGCGACTCGAGCGCGCTGACCCGCGGTTCAAGCTGCCCGTCGCGATCGGCAATCGTCTTCGCGTACCGGACGACGAAACGGTGATGCTCCGCCAAGTCCAAAATCGCTGCCTCGACCAGCGCAGAGCGCTTGTTCGTATCCGTGCGGAGATCGTGAACCTCTGTGCGCACGTCCTGGACCTCTGTACGCAGCTCGTGGACCTCGCTGCGCACGCCACGAATATCGTCCCGAATGTCCTTCAGGATCTCGATCGTAATGTCGTCTCCGGCCATCGACATCTCCTTCCAGGGTAGCAGAAGGCCGACGCGATTTCCGTGCCTACAAACCGCCGCGACTTCCGGCGGTTCATGAGCAAAGCCCGTCCGGCGATCGGTCGAGGTCCGGATGTCGGTCACTTCTCCGTCAGCGCCGCGACCCCCGGCAGCACCTTGCCCTCGAGGTACTCCAGCGACGCGCCGCCGCCCGTCGACACGTGCGACACCTTGCTGGCGACGCCCGCCTTCTTCACCGCCGACGCGCTGTCGCCGCCGCCGATGATGGTGGTCGCGCCGGCCGCCGTCGCCTTGGCCAGCGCCTCGGCGATCGCGATCGTCCCCTTCGCCGTCGCGTCGATCTCGAACACGCCGACCGGCCCGTTCCAGACGATCGTCTTCGCGCCGAGCAAGACCTTGGTGAACGCCGCGACCGAGTCGGGCCCCAGGTCGACCGCCTCCCAGTCGGCGGGAATCGCGTCGCGCGCGACCGTCTTCACCGCGCCGACCGTGCGCCCCTTGAAGTCCAGCTTGTCGGTGACGACGAAGTCCGTCCCCAGCTCCAGCTTGCCGCCCGCCTCGCGGAGCAGGCTCTTCGCCAGATCCAGCTTGTCGTTCTCGACGATCGACTTGCCGACCTCCAGCCCCTGCGCCTTCAGGAACGTGTACGTCATGCCGCCGCCGATCAGCAGCTTGTCGACGCGCGGGAGCAGGTTCTTGATGACGTCGATCTTGCCCGACACCTTTGACCCGCCGATGACGGCGACGAACGGCCGCTTCGGGTTGCCGAGCGCCTCGCCCAGGTAGTCGAGCTCCTTCTTCATCAGGAAGCCGGACGCGGCCTGCGGCACGAACTTCGTGATCCCCTCGGTCGACGCGTGGGCGCGGTGCGCGCTGCCGAACGCGTCGTTCACGTAGACGTCCGCCAGCGCCGCCAGCTGCTTGGCGAAGGCGGGATCGTTCTCTTCCTCCGCGGCGTGAAAGCGCAGGTTCTCGAGCAGCAGCACGCCGCCGGGCGCCAGCGCCGCGACCGCCTTCTCGGCCACCGGCCCGACGCAGTCATCGGAAAACGCCACCGGCGCGCCGAGCAGCGCGGCCAGCGCGTCCGCCACGGGCCGCAAGCTCATGTCCGGCACGCGCTTCCCGTCCGGCCGCCCCAGGTGCGACATCAGAATCACCTTCGCGTTCTTGCCGCGCAGGTAGTTGATGGTCGGCAGCGACTCCTTGAGCCGCTTATCCGATTCCACCTTGCCGTCCTTGAGAGGGACGTTGAAGTCGACGCGCACGATGACGCGCTTGCCACTGACGGGTAGATCCTCGACGAAGAGTTTCATGGTGGGGGCGGGTTTAGCAGCCGGCGTCTGTTCTGTCGATAGTCGAAGCAAGCCACCTCCGCTGGCGATCCAGCCCTACTCTGCGGCCAGTCGATCGGGCTGGTCAGCTGCGAGGACCCAGGACGCGCGTAGCTTACCTTTTCGTGCGCCGCCCTTTGAGCGGCCCGCTCGCCCTCGCGTGCGCCGCCTCCGACGCCGCGACAAACAGCGCCGCGTCGACCTTCTTCAAGTCGCAGCGGGTTGCGCCCATGCGGCCCCAGCCGCCGGGGACGGGCGACAGGGCGTGGGGGGCCATTTCGCAGAAGGTCTCTTGGGCGAGCGGGTCGAACATGAAGTTCACGTCGCGGCCGTCGGTGGCCAGCGTTGCGAAGATGCGGCGCGGGGTTCGGAAGGCGATGCGATCGAAGTGGGGGACCTCGGTGACGTCGTCGAAGCGGAGGAGTAGCTTGCGGGCGCGGGCGATCGAGAGGGCCACGGGGCGACGTTACCTCCACTTCGACACGTTTTCGCCGCTGGCCTAAGCTGCGGCTCATGTTCCCGGCGCGCCCGCTTCGCCGCCGCGACCTCCTCGCGGCGGGCGCCGCGGCCGCGGGTGCATCCGCGTTGCCGGCGTGCGAGCCGGCGCTGCGCCTCCCACCCGGGCGCCCGTGGATCCCGGAGCGCCCGCCCACGCTCGCACTCCCCGGCGGCCTCGGCGTCGTTGACCAGCGCTTCGTCAAGAATGGGCGGCCGTTTTTCATGCACGGGTTCAATCATTGGGCGGCGGCGACGCTCGCGCGCGACGACGTGCGCGGCGGATGGGACGGAGTGCGGCGCGATCTCGACGACTTGCAATCAATCGGGACGAACGTCGCGCGCGTGTTTTGCGGCGGGGAAGGGCCGGCCGATTACTACCAGTCGCTCGCGCCCACGTTGCAGCCGACGCCGGGCGAGTTCGATCCGGTCGGGGTCGCGGCTCTGCACCGGCTGGTCGACGAGCTGGAGCGGCGCGATCTGCACGCGATCCTGGTGCTGACGAATTTCCATCCGTGGTCGGGCGGGCTGCCGCAGTACATGACGTGGGCGAACCGCGCGCCGCCCGGGCCCGCCAGGACGCGCTGGATGACGAACTACATGCTGGAGGGGTTCACCTCCCGCTTCTACGAGAATGCCGCCGCTACCGCGGCGTTCGACGCCTTCATCCGCTTCCTGGTTCCGCAGTTTCGCGATCGCCGTGCGGTGGTCTGGGAGCTTTGCAACGAGATGCGCGGCTACGACAGCCAGACGCAGCCGTTTCAGAGCTGGATCGCGCGCACGGCCGCGCTGGTCAAGTCGCTCGCGCCCGCGCAGCTGGTCACCACGGGCAGCCAGGGCGATCTCGGCATGGGCATGGGAAACAGCTTCGTGCACGATCACGAAAGCCCGCACGTCGACTTCGCCACGTTTCACGTCTGGCCGCCGTTCTGGGGGCAGGACGGGTACCGCTCGCCCGATCCGCGGGCGCTCGAGCACGCCGAGCGCGGGATCCGGCACCACGTCGAGATCGCGGCGCGGTTCGGCAAGCCCGTGGTGCTGGAGGCGTTCGCGTACTGGCGCGACGGCATCGGCCTGGAACCCGGGACGCCGACGCGCGAGCGCGACCGCTACTTCGACGGCGTTTACGGCCTCTGTCACTCGCTGGCGGCCGAGACGACGATGGCGGGCCTCTTGCCGTGGGCGTGGGGCGGGGAGCGGCG
>DATFXS010000311.1:0-2495 GCA_035315605.1 Polyangia bacterium | reverse complement strand
GCGCTCAGCGTGCCCTGCGTTCCCAGCCCGCCGACGGTGATGCGCCCCGCCCATCCGCGCGCGCCGCCGTACGACGCGCGCACGATCGGTTGCCAGGCCGCGGTCACCGCGCCGACGCTGTCGAGCCAGCCGAGGCCGGCCTCGATGCCGACGCCGACGAGGATCGAGGCCGGGCTCGGCGCGACGACGCCGGCGCGCCCCGCGGCGACGTCAGCGGAACGTTCCGTCGTCGCCGGGCTGGGGCTCGAGGCGGGCGTCGGCTGGCTGGACAGCGCCGGCGGTGTGACCGCGGCGTGGCAGCCGATCGTGCGCGGGTCCATCGGTGGCGCGCGGGGTTGGGCGGGGCGCATCACCGTCGGCGGGCTGGGAACGGACGCCGAGGTGCGGGCGGCGGCCGGCAGCGCGCAGATTCACCAGCAGCTGGCGGAGCTCGAGATCGTTTGCAGCTTCCGCGCCGGCGAGCGCGTGCAGCCGTCGCTGTCCGCCGGTGGCGGCGTCTTCCGGGCGCGCATCGAGGGGACGGGCATCCCCGATCCGTCGACGGGCATCACGACCAGCAGCTGGTCGGCGCTGGTGACGGCGGGCGGTGGCGCGGCGGTCCCGATCGTCTCTCACCTCGCGCTGGCCGTCGACGCGCATCTGATGCTGACCTGGCCCTATACGGCGGTCCGATTCCAGACCGTCGAAGCAGGCCATCTCGGCTGGCCGTCGGTGCTCGTCTCGGCCGGCGTCCTCGCGACGTTCTAGCCGCGGCGGCGGATCTCCAGCGCGTAGACCAGCAGCGACTGGGTTGGGCCGTTGCGCCAGATCCACGGACCGATCGGGGAGCGTACGTCGAACGCTTGTTTGAGCTGGGGGTCGCGCCGCATCTCCGACGACAGCAGACCGGGGTTGGCGGCGTAGATGACGTGGCCCGCCGCCAGGAGATCGCTCATCAGCTTGCCGAGGTCCGCGCCTGCGTCGACGTTGGCGAGAGGCGGATAGATCTCGGTGCTCGTCAGATCGGTGACCAGCAGCGCCACCCCGCCCGGCGCCAGCAACGCGCCCAACGTCCGCACGTGCGCGCGGTTCAGCGCCTCCCGCAGCGCGACGAAACTTGGGTTGCGATCACCGACCACCTGCACCAGCACCAGCTGCAACTGCGTCAGGAGACTGCACGAGACGACGACGTCGAAGGGGCCGGGCAGGGCGCCCACGACTCGCTCCACGGCGGCGGCGACGATGCCGGCGATCGCCTGCGGCGCCGGCGGACGGGCCGCCCAATCGTCGAACTGATCGAACAGGCCCGACACGTCCAGGGGCGCGTGCGCGGTCAACTTCGGGCGCTGCGCTGGTGCGACGCGCGCGATCGCCCGCGCGATGGCGTCGGGGTCGATGTCGCCGAGGTGAATCTCCGCGAAGCGCGCCGCCAGCGCGTCCAGATCGACGTCGTTCGCGTTACCCGCGCCGAGCAGGCAGAGGCGGCCGCCGCCCGAGGTGGGCGCGCGGTCGAGGATCTCGCGCGTCAGCCGCGCGCGGTGGTCCGCGAACGTCGCCTCATGCCCGCGGACGCTCTCGTTCGAAGCGATCTGGGCGGCGACGGCCTGCAGCAGCTTCACTGCGCTTGACTATCACGGACAGCCCGTGTTGACCGCGGCCATCTGAGTCTCGCAGCCCGTGTCCGCGCAGAGATCAGGTTGGCCGAGCTCGCATTCATACATGACCTTGAGGATCGTCTGGCAGGTCATCGAGGCTCCCTGCAGCGGAACGCACTCCTGGGTCCTGCACGAGTCGGCAGCCTGCGCCTGGTCCACCTGGGGACCCATGCCGGACATCCCACCGTAAAGCGGCGTCATGCACCCCATGCTGCCGTCGGACGGGAACGCGGCTTTCGCATAGGCAACGCACCAGGCGTTGCATGCATCTTGCGTCGGCTTCTGGTCGGCCTGGACGCCGCAGCCGAGCAGCGCGAACGAAAGCACGATGACGAGAAGGCAGGATCGTCCCATCAGCTCACCAATGATAGGTCATGCCGGCGTTGACGAAGTTGAGGACCTGCGTCTCGCCGGCGAGCTTGCCGCCGCCCGCCAGCGGCGCGCCGTACCAGCCGGCCGCGAACATGAAATAGTCGAGCCCGAGCACGATGCTGTCGGTCGCGTGGTAGTAGGCGGCGGCCGAGATGCCCCTCTGATAGTGGATCGTGCTCTGGCTGGTGTCGATCTTGTCGAAGGCCGTCTGGTTGACCACGCTCAGGCCGAAGCCGCCGCCGACCTGGAACCGGCCGAAGACCACCGCGCCCTGGCCGTAGAAGCCGGTGAACATCCGCAGCTCCCTCTTGTTCGGGGCTTGGTCCTCGATCGCGGACGAACGTTGCAGGGCGTAGAAGAGGCCGAGGCCCTTGCCTGTGAACCCGGAGAGGCCCACTCGCAGGGGCCCCGCCTCGACGCGGGCGCCGCCGGAGGCGCCCCAGACGGCGTCCGTGATCTTGCTTGGATTTCCCGCGGCGTCCGCGCCGA
>DATFXS010000310.1:0-12260 GCA_035315605.1 Polyangia bacterium | reverse complement strand
CAGGTAGGCCGCGCTCGCCAGACCCGCCGAGAACGTCGCCGGCCCGATCAGCACCGCGACGGTCCCGTCGGCACCGATCTGCCCGGGGAGGCCGACCATGAAGTCGCGCGTCTTGCTCAGGTCGCCGCCGCCGTCGAAGCGCAGATCGAGAACGAAGTTTCGCCGGCGGAGATTGAGCCGACTCTGGGCGACCTCGGCGAGAAAGTCGGCGATCCGGCGGCCGCCGCTATCGTCGTTGAAGCGAATCTGGGCGACGACCGCGTCCAGCTCGGGGGCGTCGCGCCAGCGCAGAGATTCGCCGAGCTGCTGGTACACCCACGGCATCCGCTCCGCGGGCATCAGCCACGTCCAGCCGTCACGCGACGACGCCGGTCCGCCGACGAGGTCCCGCTCGATGACGCGCCCATCGCCAAGCGCCACGCGATAGCGTGCCTGCGCCGAGTTGTCGGCGATGTCGATAGCCCGCAGCACCTCGGGGCTCTTCAAGAATGGAAAAGCCATGAGATCTCGGTGCGACGGCTCGCCGCCGAACAGCGTTCGCAGGCGGGTCCGGATCTCCTCGATCGGGTGTCCGGCGATGGCCACCAGGCGCCCGCCGAGCAGATCATGGTGGGGCGGGTCTGTGCCCAGGACCAGCAGCCCGTCGGAGAGCAACGCCAGCTCCAGCGGGACCTGATTGAATCGCGACGCCGGCAGATCGCAGAACGTGTGCCCGTCGTCGGCGAGAGCGGCGATCTTGCAAAGCTCGAGACCGAGCTGGCCTGGCTTCATCGGTCGTCGCGTCCGGTCCAGCGCCGCGAGGCGCGCCGCCGCGTCCGACCGAGCGGCCGCGGAGAACGCGCGCCCCCGTTCGAGAACGTCGCGTCGAAACGCGGCGACGTCCTCACTGATCTGGGCCGGCGTCAGGGGCCGCTCAGGGGCGACGCCTGGCGTCGCGTGGGCGAGGCCGAGCAGCAGCACGAGTCCGGAAACCACCGCCCGGAGGGTACTGATTTGATCGCGTGTTTGAAAGCTGACAGCTGACCGGCTCGCAGCTGCGCACAGTGCCTCTGTCCCCGCTGGCACGTGCTGTGCTCAACTGTGCGCATGCGCGTCGCCGTCGCCGTTTTCCTTCTCATCGCCCTGGCGTCGGCGACGGCGGCGGCTGCCGACGGCGAAGACGACGTCAGCCCGTTCGTGGCGAAGTCGACGGCCATCTATTTGGTGAGCGGATTGACGACCGTCGGCGTCCTGGGATTCGAGGCGGAGCAGAACCTGGGCTCGCACTGGTCGATCAGCGCAGGCGCCGGTTACCGCTATGGCGGCCCCCAGTACGGCGCGATGACGCACCTGTTGCTGGGGAATGCCCGGTCCAAATTCACGATCGGTACCGGGCTGTCGCGGGGAAAGCACGAGTGGCAAATGTTCAACGGCGATGAGCTCGCGGAGGGGAAGTCGGGCGTCGTCACCTGGGCGAACTTCGAGGTCGGCGGCGAGCACCGCTGGAGAAACGGATTCTCCATCCGCTACTTCGGCGGCTACCGCCACGTCGTGCAAGGCACGCTCGTCTGCGACGCCGGCAATGCGGGCTGCCCGGCCAGCAACGACAGCGCCGGCTACGACGGCGTCTACACTGGCTTTGGGCTCGGCTTCGCGTTCTAGCTAAGCCCGGCCGCGGCTCTTGCCGGTGGTCACGCCGCCCGCGATCAGGTGGGCCAGCCGCAACGGCTCGGGCAGGTTGCCGTGCAACGTCGTCGCGGCGAGCAGATCCTCCGCCTCGCGCAGCGACAGCCCCGCGCGCTGGACCAGGACGCCGCCGGCCCGCTCCATCGGTCCGGCCTGCTCGATGAGGCGCCACTTTCGATCCCCGCCCGGCAGCCGCGCGAGCGCGTCGCGGATCAGCCCCAGCCGCGGCACGCGCCGCGCGACCACCAGCACCGGCCGCCCGAGCGCCTCCGCCAGGGCGTGGATGTCGACGACGTTGAACCCACCGAAGGCGATCCCGTTCAGAAGCACGGCGCGGACGTGCCGGTCGAACTGCGAGCCGCGCACCAGCTCGGCGACGCGCGCGGTCGCGTCCGTGCCGTCCTTGCGTACGCGGCCGGAGATCACGCCGTCCAGCCGGGTGCGCGCGCAGACCGCGCCGACCAGCAAGACGCGCGCGCCCCGCCGATTGCGATCGAACGGACCGTCGTCGAACCCGACCACGTTGGTCAGGCGGCGCCCACCGCTCGGCCCGCGACCCGTCATGGCGCGCGTGAGATCTCGAAGTCGAACGCCGTCTTCGGAAATGGTTCGCTGGCCAGCGTGAAGTGCCACCACTCCTGCGGATAGCCGACGAAACCCCGCTTCTCCATGGCCAGCTTCAGCAGCAGGCGGTTGCGCCGCGCCTCCGATGACACGCCGGCGGCGGCGGCGACGTGTGAGCGTTCGTCGAAGCAGTCGAATGTCGTCCCCATGTTCAGGCTGGCGTCGGGCGCCTGTGGCCCATCGATCGATGCGCAGTCGCGCGGTCGCGCCGGCGCGGGTCGCCGCGGAGCCGACGAGACCAGCGTCACATCGACGGTGCTGCCACGGCTGTGACCCGAGCTGGCCGCGATGTAGCCGCGCTGAACGAGCTCACCTTTCGGCACCACCGGGTGATGCCGGGGGTCGGTGGCGGGACCGGACGCGTCGCGCGACCAGGCGACGAAGTCATCGACGGCCCTCTGCGGGCGGTAGCAGTCGTAGACCTTGAGGCCCAATCCGAACGCAGCGACGTCCTGCTGCACGGCCGCGAGCGCGCCCGCCGCTTCGCGCGTCAACAGACAGCGCGCGGCGCCGTAGCCGCGCGCGGGCCGGCCCAGGAAGTTTGCGACGCCTGCGTAGCGCACGTCGACGACGATGTCGCGCGAGACATCGGCAATATCCACGAAACCGGGCGGCAGCTTGCCCGCGGCGGGCGCGACACCGGCCGTCGCCGCCACGCCCAGAGCGATGATCGTGCGCGCCAGCACGGAACGGATTGTAGCTCGACCGTTGCGGCGTCGACGGCGGGTCGGTGATCGAGACAACAGGATCCGGCCTGAGGTGAAGGCGGCACACGATCGCGTGTGAATAACCAACACCGATCCCACCATCGATTCCGACACCTGCGTGCGGGCAATCACCGAATCCGGGATCGCCCTAGCAGTCGATCCGTTTGTTCGTGCGCATCTCGAAGCACAAGCAGTCGCTCCGATCACGCCCCGACAAAATGGCGCGTGAATTGCGAGAGCGCAGCCGGCCGAAAGGAAACATCTGCCATGAAGCTGGACCGTTCCGCCCCGCTGTCGCCCTCGTTCATCACCGCTTGCTGCGCGTTCGTCGCCTTCGCCGCCGCCGGCGGCTGCATCGTCGATCCCGGCGAGCACTATTGCGAGAAACATCCTGACGATCCCAATTGCTCGAACGTCACGGACATCTACCGAAACCACGGTGGCAGCAGCGGCACGAATTCGGGGAGTGGATCACACTCCGGCAAGGGCGGATGCGCCGGCACCGCGAACGGCGGCGCCGCTGGCCACGGGGGCAGCGGAGGCGGATACGGCGGCAGCATCGGCGGAAGCGTCGGTAGCGGAGGCAGCATCGGCGGGAGCAGCGGCGATCACGGCGGCAGCGGCGGCACGTCCGTCGCGGGCGCCGGCGGTTCGGCGGTGGCCGGTCACCCCGGAACGGGCGGCGCGGTCGGAACGGGCGGCGCGGTCGGAACCGGCGGCGCGGTCGGAACGGGCGGAGCGGTCGGGACGGGCGGCGCGGTCGGAACCGGCGGCACCGGCAACGGCGCGGGGACAACCGGAACAGCAGGAACCACCGGCAGCGGCGGCACCTCCGGCGTGTCGTGCCATGTCAGCACGGAC
Organism: Polyangia bacterium; assembly: GCA_035315605.1. GTDB lineage: Bacteria > Myxococcota_A > Polyangia > Fen-1088 > Fen-1088 > JADGRB01. The sequence goes on along the minus strand of DATFXS010000310.1, from coordinate 8,403 downwards.
TGTCCGGCCGGCGATTGCTGCACCTCGGGGGTCTGCGTTCCCCTGCCGCCGACCACCCCGCTCTGCCGCTGGAACAGCGAGTGCGGCCTGAACGCCCGCTGCCGGAACGCCGCCTGCGAGCGAGGCTGCACGGCGCCCGCCGACTGCGGCACCGGCGACGCCTGCATCGGCGGCTTCTGTCAGCCTGACCCGGTCGGCGGCGGGCAGTGCGTTCGGAACGTCGACTGCACCAACGGCGGCACCTGCGTCAACGGCTACTGCCGCGGCGTCTGCACGGCGGACAAGGACTGCGGCGCGCTCGATCGTTGCGATGACGGGCTCTGCCGCGCCGACGATCGCCCGCACCCCGCGTGCAGCTCGAACCAGGGCTGCAGCGCCGGCAACATGTGCGTCAACGGTGCCTGCCGCGCCGGCTGCGCGAGCGACAAGGACTGCTGCCAGTGCGGCAACGCCATCGTCTGCGCGGGCGGCTTCTGCGTGACGCCCGGCGAGGCGGCCCCGGTGTGCCACGTCGCTGGCGATTGCAGCGGCACGCAATCCTGCATCGACGCCCTCTGCATGTAAGGACCTCGGACCTCGGGCCTCCGTGAGGCCCGAGGTCCCCCTCTCCTGCAGGCCTGGGTTACTATCCGCCCCATGCTTGCGACCCAGGTCAGGCAGAAAGACAGCGTCTTCTACTTCGTCTCGTACCCGACGGACCACCTGCTGGACAAGGTCCGCTTCATCAGCCGCTTCTATGCCGACGAAGGGCAGATTGCCCCCGGCAAGGTCGAGGAGGAAGACGACGTCGCGCAGTTCATCTCGCGCATCGAGCGGAGCGACAGCGCCTTCCAGCGTGACCTCTCGCGGGCCAAGGTCGCCGCGATCAAGAACTTCTACGAAACGGCGCAGAGCCAGCCGCCGATCCCGGGCACCGTCCTGCTTTTCACGCCCGAGCGGCTTCACTTCGATCCGCTCAAGGGCTTCGACAACGTCGGCAACCTCGATGAACCACGATCGAAGTACCTGATCATCGACGGCCAGCACCGGCTGGCGGCGCTTCATTTCTTCCGCAAGGAGCGCGCCGCCGACGCGCGCACGCTGCACGTCCCGTGCGTCATCTTCGACGGCAAGAGCGAGGATTTCGCGACCGAGATGTTCGTGATCATCAATTCGACGCCGACGCGCATCAACAAGAGCCATCTGGTCGACCTGTACGAGAAGGTGTCGTGGTCCGCGCCCGACAAGCGCGTGGCCGCGCAGGTGGTCGCGATGCTGTACGTCGAGGCGGACAGCCCGCTGCGCTACCGGATCAACCGGCTGGGCGGGCGCAGCCAGCGCGAGAAATGGATCCTGCAAGCCGAGCTGTTCAACGAGATCCACCGCTGGGTTGCCGCCGATTGGAAGAAGCTGCAGAAGCAGGCGACCTCGCGGACGCTGATCAACCGGCTGTACCAGGTGGTGCGCGATTTCCTGAAGGCGGCGGAGAAGGTCTGGGGCGAGGCGTGGGGAAACGGCAGCTACATGATCACCAAGCCGGTCACGATCAAGGCGATGCTGCGCGTCTGCGCCGACCTGGCCCACGTCGACGCCGAGCCGGTCGACGGCCGCCAGAAGCGCTGGGAGCGCCGCCTCTCGGCGTGGACGCCGGAGACGAAGACCTTCAAGAACGAGGGCTTCTACGAGCGCTTTCCGGCCAAGGGCCAGGTCGAACGCGTCGCGCGCATCCACCGCGAGCTCGGTCGCCTCGCGTCGATCGAGCCGATCGCGCGCAAGAAGCGCGAACAGGACGCCGAGGACTGATCGCCCTGGGCACGGGGCGGCGCGCCCGATCCGAACGGGCACTTCTGGTGGCGGCGCTGCTGGCCGGCAGCGGGTGCGTGACGTTTCCGCGCGCGCCGGACGAAGGCGGCCCGCCGTGGATTGAGGTCAATACGCCGCACTTCGCGCTCGCCACGGACATGGACCGCGAGTCCGCTGAGGAGCTCGCCCGCACGCTCGAGTCATGGTGGGCGGCGATGGGCATCGCCCTGCCGGCGGTCGGCGGCCAGGCCGCCGCCGCCGACGGACAGAGCGACCCGGTGCTGGCCATCGCCTTGCGGAACGGCCGGGAGCGCGATGCGGTCCACTACCGGATAGGTGGCATCTTCGACGCGCTCCCGCTGCTGCCGCCGGTCGTCTCGATCGGCGAGCTCGAGGATCAGCACGACCGCGAAACACTGAAACACGAGCTGGCGCACGCAATGCTTTACAAACGGCTGCCGCGTGTGCCGCACTGGCTGACGGAAGGGATGGCGGTCTACCTGCAAACGGCGGAGGTGGATCGAAAGAACCGGGTCGTTCAATGGGGATATTGGAACGCGGGCGCGATGCGCGATCTCCTGGAATGGGGAGACACCGTGACGACCCACCGCCTCCTCGATACGACGCGCTGGACGGTGGGCAACGACATCGGCGCGATGGAGCTGTACGCCGGGCTGCTCGTCCACATGCTGATCAACCGCCGCCCGCAGGAGCTGGATTGCTACGTGCTGCGGCTGGCGAAGGAGATTGATCCGGACGCCGCCCTCGCCTGCTTCTCGGGTCGCGACAAGTGGGACGCCGAGCTTCGCGACTACGCGTACAGCTGGTCGTTCGCGCGCAAGACGGTGGCGTTCGATCCACCCGACAGCAACGCGCGGACCGCACCGCTCCCGAATGCGCGTGTGCACGCGACGCTGGCGCTCCTCGATCACATCGCGATGTTCACCGTGCTTCCGCAATTCCGCGACGAGCGTGTCGCACGCGCGCGCACCAGCCTGGCGCGCGCGCTCGAGCTCGATCCGCACGATGACCTGGCCCTGCTGTTGACCTTGAGCCAGACCAAGGTCGACGAGCGTCGGCACGCCGAGATCACGAAGTCGCTGGTCGCCGACCACCCGGGCGACTGGCGGACCTGGGTGGCGCGAGCCGAGACGCCGGGCCTGCCCGCGGCCGAGGAGTCGCAGGCGATCGAACAGGCGTGGCGTCTCGCGCCGCAACAGACGGAGGTGATCCGGCTCGCCGGATTTCAGGCGCTGCGACAGAAGCGATGGGCGGACGCGCGGGCGCTGGGGGTGAAGGCCTGGCTGGGCGGAGCGGACGATCGCGAGAATCGATTGTCGCTGTTCCTCGCCTCGGCGCTCCTCGGCGCGTGCTGGGAGGCGCAGAAATGGTCACGGTCACCGTCGGACAGCGAGGCGTTCAACAAGGAATTGGCGAAGGCCCAGAAGCAGCTCGGCCTGCCGCCCGCGCCTTGTCCCGCTGCGCCAAGTTCTGCTTCCAGTCCGTCCGCTCGCCCGTAATCGCTCCCGCGCCCGACGGCGGTTGAGTTACGATGCCCGCGATGCATTCTGTGCCGGCTCGCTTTCTGGCGTTGGGTGTCTGGTTGTTGGCGGTGGGGATCGCGGGCTGCTCCGCCAAGGGCCTCTCGGGGATCGACAAGAGCTGCACCGGCCCGGCGGATTGCGCGGGCGGCAAGGTGTGCGCGGGCGGCATCTGCGCCGATCCCGGCAACGGCCGGCCCGGCACCGCGTGCTCGGCGACGCGCGACTGCGCGGGCGGCAATTTCTGCGACGGGCTGACGGGCGTCTGCACCACGGGCGGCGGCCTCGACACCGGCGCCTCGTGCACGTCCGATCGCCAGTGCCGGCCGCCGCTTCGCTGCAGCCTGACCAGCTTCTACGGAACGTGCGCCGAGGGCGGTAGCGGCGACGTCGGCGGCACGTGCCACGCGACCGCGGACTGCCTGTCCGGCCTCTGGTGCGGCACGAACGGCCAGTGCAACACGCTGACGAAGGCCTACCCGCCGTTCGCCGGCGTGACCTGCGCCGACGAGGGTCCTTTTCGCGGCTACTTCGAGATCCCGCGCGCCGGGAAGCCGCCCGCCGACTTCTTTCGCCTGCCGTTTCCGAACGACGTCCGGGTCAGCGCCGCCGGCGCGCTGGACATCTCCGACTTCCCAAAGCCGGGGCCGACGCCGCTGGGCGTGGACCTGGTCCAACTCTACGTCGACACCTGGACCGCCGACTTCGACGGATTCTCCGCGGCCGCCGGCGTCACCCTGCGCTTCTCGGGCAACATCGACTACACGACCGCGACCGGTGACACCGTCCAGATGATCGACGTGACGGCCGGCCCGGAGTTCGGGACGCAATATGCGCGCAGCTGGGTCACCAACAACGGCCGCACGAAGTACTCCTGCAACCACACCCTGGTCGTGCGCAACACGGCTGACACGCCGTTCGAGCCGAACCACACCTACGTCGTGTTCGTGACGACAGGGATCCTGTCGGACACCGGCGTCCCCGCCGCCGCCGACGCCGACTTCACCGCGGTGCTGGCGACGACGCGGCCGACGGACGCCGTGCTCGGCCGCGCCTGGGACGCCTACCAGCCGCTGCGCAACTACCTGACCAGCAAAGCGATCGACGCGTCGACCATCGCGAACGCGGCCGTGTTCACCGTCCAGGACGCACCCGGACATATGGGCCGGCTCGCCACCAGCCTCGCGACGCAGCCCGCGCCGATGCTGGCGTCGCTCACGTTGTGCGACGCCGGCGTCACCTCGCCGTGCGACGACGGCACGCCCGCGCGCGCCTGCCCGGCCGCCGACCCGGCGTTCAGCGAGATCCACGGCAAGTTCTCGGTCCCGATATACCAGTCGGGCACGGAGCCGTACGACACGCCCGCCGCGGGGGGCGGCATCGCCGAGACCTCCGGCATGCCCGCGGTCGTGCGCACCGAGCAGGTCTGCTTCGCGCTGACGATCCCGAAGAGCGCGACCGCGCCCGCGACGGGCTGGCCGCTGGTCGTCTACCATCACGGCACCGGCGGTTCGATGCGCTCGTTCATCGACGAGGGGATCGCCGCCAAGCTCGCGGCGGGCACGGCGCCCGCGGCGGCGTTCGGCTTCGACGCCGTCGAGCACGGCGCGCGCAAGGGCGGCTCGACGAAGAAGCCGGACGACCTGGTGTTCAACCCGCTCAACCCGCGCGCCGCGCGCGACAACTTCCTGCAAGGCGCCGTCGACATCCTGCAGGCGCTGCGCATCGCCGGCGTGTCGGTCACGGCGGCGTCGTCACCGACGGGCGCCGCGATCGTGTTCGATCCCTCCAAGCTGGCCTTCTTCGGGCATTCGCAGGGGAGCACCTCGGGCGAGATCGCGATGGCCTGGACCGACGCGGCGCCCGCGACGATCTTCTCGGGCGCGGGCGCGTACCTGACCGCGTCATTGCTCGACAAGACGAATCCGGTGAACATCTCGACCGGGATGACGTTCCTGATCGGCGAAACGCTGAATCCGGAACACCCGGTGATGACGATCTTCCAGAGCTTCTACGATCGCTCCGACCCGCTCAGTTACAACCCGCTGATCATCCGGCGCGCGCCGCCGACGATCGCGACCAAGCACGTCTACATGTCGTGGGGCAAGGCCGACACGTACACGCCGCGGTCGACGCTGGACGCGAACGCGCGCTCGCTCGGCCTTTCGCCCGCGGGCACCGTCATCGACCAGTTCGACGTCACGCCGATCACCCGGCCCGTGATGACGAACGTGACCGGAAGCGACAATGTCCTGCGAACCGCGGCTGTCTTGCAGTACGAGCCGAACGGTTACGATGGGCACTTCGTGGCGACGAAGAACGACAGCGCGGTCGCCGACTGGGCCGCGTATCTGACGTCTTACTTCACCACCGGAAAGCCGACGATTCCGTGACCGGATGTGGATGACCCGCCGAACCCGCGTCACGACGTTCGCGCTGGCCGTCGCCGCGGCGGCCGGCGCGCCCGCGCGGAACGCCTGGGCGGATCCGACGACGGTCACCGCCCAGCCGCCGCCTCCGGCGCCGTCGGTCGTGGTTTCGCCCGCGCAGCTGCTCTCCTCCGCGGACGCCGCGGTCGACGCCGGCAACCTGGACGCCGCGGCCGGGCTCTACGACCAGATCGCGCGCGAGTATCCAGACGCGCCCGAGGCGAACGAGGCGCGCCGCGCGCTGAAGATCATCGCCATTCGCCACGGGCCCGCCCCGGCCGGGGCGTTCGTCCCGCCGGCACCGTCGCCGCCCGGCACGACCGGCGTCGTCGTGCGCCGCGAGCCCTACTCGTTGCGCACGTCGGAGCGGCTGCGGCTGACCACCTGGGAGAAGCTGGACTTCGGCACCACCGCGTTCCTGTACGGGATGTCTGTCGGCTTCTCGTTCACGCTCAGCCAGTCGAGCGGCAGCCAGTCGGTGGCGCCCATCGCGCTCGGCGCCATCGCTTACACCGTGGGCGCCGTCGCCTATCTCAACGCCGGCAACCCCGATCGCGGCGATCTGCCGCTCGCCCTTGGCATCACCTCGTTCGTGCCGATGACGTCGTTCCTGCTCTACAACATCGGCAAGGACAAACCGAACGCGCACACGGCGGCGCTCATCACCGCGGGCACGGGTCTCGCGTCCGTTCCGGTGGCGATCGTGGCAGCGCACAATCTCGATCTCGATCCGGGAGACACACAGCTCGTGCGCGACGCCGGCTTCTGGGGGCTCGTGCTCGGGTCGACCGGCATGCTCGCGTTCGGCGGCAGCAGCTTGAACTCGGGCTACGGCACCTTTTACCAGGGGCCCTCCGACCGCAAGATCTTCACGTCGGGCCTGCTTGGCCTCTGGGGCGGCCTGGGGCTCGGCGCGGTCGCCGCCGCCAACAGCGAGGTGTCGCTGGAACGCGTGCGCGTGACGACCTGGGGCGGCTACGGCGGCGCCGTCATCGGGCTGCTGCTGGGCGCCTCGGCGGACAACTCGCAAGCGGGGGCCTGGAAGGGGATCTCCATCGGCGCGCTCGCCGGCCTGGTGATCACGTTCGCCTGCACGGGCAGCCTGGACGGCATTCCACCCGAGGACGTCGCGATGCGCGCGCCGCGCCGGGAGTCGCGCTTCGCGCCGACGTTCCTCTCGGTCACGGACGCCGACGGCCGGCCCCACACCGCGTTCGGTTTCGCCGGCAATCTCTGAGCTCGGCCAGTAATCGAAGCCCAGACCGCCGCGGAGATCTGTTAGATCCGGACATCCATGTCACGGTTTTTTGGACGGGACGTCGGACGCGGCCGGCGAACCCCGCGTAACCTCAGCAACTTTGCGCTGGTCCGCGACTTGCGTACCCGGAAGGCCGTGAAAGACGGCCGCTTCGCCCGATTCTCGACGCTGGCGGCGCTGATTGTCGTCGCCGCCGCTGCGGTTTCGTGCGGCTCCGATCCAAACAGCAAACCCGTCCCGCCCTGTGCGTCCGGAACGATCTGCACCTGGGCGGGGACCGGCGATCCGGCCTTCTACGGCGACGGCCAGGATCGCCGTGCGGCGATGCTGTACTGGCCGATGGATCTCGCGTTCGCGCCCCAACCCGACGGGCGCGCCTACGTCCTCGACTGGCAGAACCATCGCGTCCGCCGGGTCAGCCTCGACGGCACGATCGAGACGGTGCTGGGGACCGACGACGTCGGCGACGGCCCGGTCGCAGGCGACGAACGGACAGCGCCGGGCGTGGTCGGCACCGACTGCAACCTGAACCATCCGACCGACGTGACGTTCGACCTCGACGGAAACGTCATCGTCGCCGCCTGGCACAACCACAAGATCCGCCGCCTCGACCCCGCCACGGGCATGGAGGACGTCGTCAGCGGCGCCGGCCCGGGGTTCACGGGCGATGGCATGCCCGCGATCGGCGCGCTGCTCTTCCATCCGAAATCGGTCGTCGTCAGCCGCACGACCGGCGCGATCTACCTGGTGGACGCGCGCAACTTCCGCGTGCGGCGCATCGGCACCGACGGGATCATCGACACCGTGGCCGGCTCGGCGAGCGCCGGCTTCGGGGGCGACGGCGGCCCGCCGCTCGCGGCCCAGTTTCAGTTCCAGATGGTCAGCGACAACCCGGAACCGGGCGGCGGTCTCGCGATCGACGATCAGGATCGGCTCTACGTCGTCGACACCGAGAACCAACGCATCCGGCGGGTCGACTTCGCCGCCAACCTGATCGAGACCATCGCGGGCAACGGCACCGCTGGATTCTCGGGCGACGGCGGCCCGGCCACGGACGCGTCGCTCGCCTGGCCGCGCGATGTCGCGCTCGGCCCCGACGGCAAGCTCTACATCGCCGACACGGACAACCACCGGGTGCGCGCCGTCGACCTGGCGACGGGCGTCATCGACACCGTGGTGGGCAACGGGACGGGGACCTTCGGCGGCGACGGCGGCCCGCCGCTCTCCGCGTCGCTCTGGCGGCCGTGGGGGATCACCTTCGATTCGGCCGGCAACCTCTACATCGCGGACACGTTCAACAACCGCATCCGGATGGTGATGCCGTGAAGCGCGCGGCAGGACTGGTGCGCAACCTGTTCGCGGCGGCTGCGGTGACGGCCGTCGTCGCGGCGGG
>DATFXS010000309.1:0-7284 GCA_035315605.1 Polyangia bacterium | reverse complement strand
GCCGAGCCGCCGGTGCCGGAGCCGCCACTGCCGGCCGAGCCGCCCGTGCCTCCGGCCGTCCCGCCACTGCCGGCCGAACCGCCGCCAGCGCCGCCCGAGCCACCGCCGCCGGCCGAGCCGCCCGAACCGCCGGTTCCGCCTCGGCCCGCCGCGCCGCCGCCCGAGCCCCCGGCCGCACCGCCGCTGCCCGCCGCCGAGCCGCCCGTGCTTCCAGCCGTGCCGCCGCTGCCCCCGGTCGCACCACCCGTGCCGCCGCCCGCGCCCGCGATCGAGCCGCCCGTGCTTCCGGCCGTGCCGCCACCCGTGCCAGCGGTTGCGCCGCCGGTGCCGCCGCCCGATCCGCCCCGACCGGCCGCGCCTCCGCCGCTGCCGCCGCGTCCGGTGGTACCGCCGTGCCCGCTGGCGTCGCCACTGTCTTTGCCGGCGTCGGTCGCGGTCTGGTTGCTGCTGCCGCAGGCGTTGATGATCAGGGTGAGGGCGGCCAGGAGCGGCCAGGTATATGCGCGCATGGGTGGCGAATCCTCCGACGGTTGCGGGTCGGGTTTCAACCCTATAAACGTCGAGGACCGCGGAAATCCCGCGATTTTTTCTGCTCGTGCGGCCTAGAGGCGTCCGTGCAGCGCGGCGAAACGGACCAGCTCGACGCCCGAATGCACGCCCAGCTTTCGGTTGATGCGCGCCCGGTGTGTCTCCACGGTCTTGACGCTGATGAACAACTCGGCCGCGATGCGCTGATTTCCGTGGCCCGCGACGACGAGGTCGAAGATCTCGCGCTCGCGCGCCGATAGCTGGCCGAACAGACCGTCCGGCTGCGCGCCCTGCTTCCCGTCGCCCAGCAGCTCGGGATCGAAATGCGGCGGCAGATAGCGCATGCCGCTCGCGACCACGCGCACCGCGCCGACGATCTCTTCGGCTGTCTGTTCCTTGAGCGCGTAGCCGCGCGCGCCGGCTGCAAACGCTTCCCGTACGAACGACGGATTGTCGATCGCGCTCAGCACCAGCACGCGCGAGCCGCGCTGACGCCGGCAGAGCTCTCGGGTCGCGGAGACGCCGCTCTCGCCCCGCAGGACGAGATCCATGATCGTGATGTCGGGTCGATGCTGCTCAGCGAGGCGCCAGGCGTCCTGGGCAGTCGCCGCCTCGGCGACGACCTGCAGCGCGGGATCCCGTACCGCGAGGAGCTCTCGCAGCGCAGTCCGGAAAACCGCATGATCCTCGACCAACATCACTCGCATCACGCATGTCTCCTATCCCCCTCACGGTGGGTAGCGTCCTGCGCGAAGCGGGGTGACTCCTATCAGGTCCTGCCTGTATTTGACCTGTCGAGTCAAAAAGTGTTGCTGAGCTTGCCTATCTCAGCCCGGCAGCTCCGGTCGCCATCATCCCGGCGCCCGCGAACGCCCCGAGCACCAGGCCGGTGACGATCATCAGGCCGACGGCGCACGCAATGATCACGACGGTGTACATGACCGCCTTTTCCTTGGGCGCCTTCATCAACTGCATCAACCCCAGGTACATGACGTAGATGCCGTAGCACGACGCGATCAGCGTCAGGATCCCGAGCGACGGCAGGATCCCCAGCACGCCCGCGATCCAGCCCGGCGTCGACGAGTAAACGGCGACCTTCAGAGCCTGCGATTTGTTCGGCTGGGCGCCGAACTTGGGCGCCAGCGCATCGATGATCAGACCGAGCACGTAGACGACCACCAGCGCGATCGCCAACTGCACGACGGCTCTGATCACCCCAGAGGCGATCGGCGTCCGGATCGACCCGATGAACGGCACGGAAATTCCGATGAAGCTCATGCCGATGAACCCGGCCACCGCGCCGATCGCCGCCAGCGGCAGCGCGTAGCTCTTGAGGAGATCGGCGGCGGAGGTGCTTTCGCCCTCGATGGCCTGCCACTCGTCCTTCGGCTTGAGACAGATGCCTTTGATCCGGTCGACTATCGCCATGACGTCGCCTCCTTGAGGGAGGCAGATGTTACCCGAGATCGCGACCGCGGTCGCGCACCCTCAGGGTTCGTTCACCGACACGGAATCTGTCAGCTCGTTCACATCGCCGGCGCTGATTGGAAACAGTGCGGCGAGCGCATTCCCCAGCAATTCCACGGCCGCGACCAGCCCGGCGGTTCGATCACCGCGTCGAAAGTCGGCGACCATTCGCTCGACCACCGCCGACCAGAAGTCGGGCGCCATCTTCGCGTGCACGCCGACGTCGCCGATCACCGCCACCTTGCGTCGCGACGGCGCCACGAAGATCAGCACGCCGTTGCGCGCGCGCGTTTTGGCGACGCCCAACTTGCGAAAGGTCCGCTCGGCCGCGGCGCGCGCGTCGCCCCAGAACCACGAGCGCGCGATGGCGACGCGGATCTCGGCGGAGGTCCGGCGCTCGGCGGCGCGAATCGCCTCCTCGACGGCCCCGAGATCGATGCCGTGGGCGTGGCGCTGCGCCGGCGTCACCATCCGCCCGACGCGCCTCCGCCGCCCGACATGCCGCCGCCGCCGGAAAAACCGCCGCCGCCGCCCCAGCCACCGCCGCCGCCACCCCAGCCGCCGCCGCCGCGCCCGCCCCAACTACGCCCGCCGATCAGCAGAAGCGCCCACGGATGTCGGCGCCCGATCAGGAAAATGACGATGAAGAAGATGATCGGAAACAGCACCGACAGCAGCGATCCTTTCGCGGCCGTCGGCTGCCGTGGTTCGGGCTTGCCCCCGATCGCCGCCAGCATCTGATCGACGCCGGTCTTCACGGCGCCGTCGTGATCGCCCGCCCGGATCCGCGGCGCCATCTCGTTCTGGATGATGCGTCCCGCGCGCGCGTCGGGCAGCTTGTCCTCGAGGCCGTAGCCGACCTCGATCCGGATCCGGTGGTCGTCGCTGAAGATGAACAGCGCGGCCCCGTCGTTCTCCTGCTTGCGTCCGACGCCCCACGCCTTGAACGCCCGCACCGCCCAGTCGTCGATCGGCACGCCGCCCGTCGTCCGGTCGATGTAGACGATCACCTGATGGCCCGTGCCGTGCTCGTAGGACTCGAGCAGCCACGAAAGCTGCTGCGTCGCCTCGGGTGACAGGAAACCGGCGTGGTCGGTGACGAACGCCGTCGGCGAAGGCGGAATCGGCGTCTCGCCGCTGGCGCGGGCAGGCCCGGTGCCGAGCGCCGTGGCGGCCAGCGCCAGGGCGGCGACGGCGACCGCGACGACCCGATGCCGGACCACGGCCGTCATGACCGACTCCGTCAGAACTGGACGCGCGGCGCGGTCTCGGAGCCCGCCTGCGCCTTGAAGTAGGCCTTCTCGGCGAACTTGCTGCCGAACGCGCTGGCGATGATGTTACGCGGGAAGGTGTTGCGGGCGTTGTTGAACGCCTGCGCGGCCTCGGTGAAACGCATCCTCTCGACGGTGATCCGGTTCTCCGTGCCCTCGAGCTGGACCTGCAGATCGCGGAACGCCTGCGTCGCCTTCAGATCGGGGTATCGTTCGACGACCACCATCAGCCGCGACAGCGCCGACGACAGCTGATCCTGCGCCGCCTTGAACTTCTCGACGGCGGCCGGATCGTTGGGCGACGTGTTGCCCTGCACCTGGCCGACGCTGGCGCGCGCCTGGGCGACGGCCGTGAACGTATCCTTCTCGAACTTCGCCGCGCCCTTCACCGTCTCGACCAGGTTCGGCACCAGATCGGCGCGCCGCTGGTAGACGTTCTCGACCTGCGACCACTGCGCCTGGACCGCCTGGTCCAGCTTGACGAGCTTGTTGTAGCTCGACACCCCCCAGAAACCGAAGATGGCGACCAGGACCAGAAAGCCGAGCATGACTCTAGACATGCCTCAAGCATACGCACGACCTGGTTTCGGACAATCAGGATGCGCCGCGCCGCGCTCAGAATGCGGCACGGCCAGCCTCAGAATGAGGCGCGGGTAGACGGGTTCGCGTCCCGGGCGGGCGTGGTGCAGATCTCCGCCAGCGTCACCGCGACCTCCTCGGCGCCGACCGGACGCGCGCCGCGCCCCTTGTGGTGGTCGGTGGCGCAGGCGATGTCGGCCAGCGACAGGACCCCGAGCGGGCGGCGTTCCCGATCGACGACCGGGAGCCGGCGGATCTGGTGCGCGCGCATGATCTGCTCGGCGGTGGAGAGGTTGTCGTCGGGCCCGCAGAATTGCAGATCGCGCGACATCGCCTCGGAGACCGGGATGGCGCTGGGCGCGCGGTCGCGCATCAGCGCCGACATGCAGATGTCGCGATCCGTGATCATCGCGATGACGCAGCCGTCGTCGTCCAGGACGGGGATCGCGCCGCAATCGCAGTCCCACATCATCCGCGCGGCAACCGCGGTCGAGTCCGTCGCGCGCACGCTGGCCACATGCTTCGTCATCAGGTCGCGAATCTTCATGGCACCCTCCTAGGTGGAAACTAAGGCTGCGGGGATTGCGCGCGCCCGAACGGGGCCCAGGATCATAGAGGGGGGCGAGTCATGAAGACTGTGGCTTGGATGAGTCTGCTGGGCGCGGTCGGGCTGTCGCTGGGGTCGGGGATGCCGGCTCGCGCCGAACAGCCCGTGGTGGTCGAGGTGGCGCCGCCGGTCTCGGACGCGACGATCACGTCCACGATCATGGCGAAGCTGGAGAGCATCAAGCTTCTGCGGAACGCGCAGGTGACGATCGAGACGAAGAACGGCGTGGTCACGGTGTGGGGAAGCGTGCCGAACGGATTCGCGCTGGATCAAGCGCGGGAGGCGATTCGCTCCACGCCCGGCGTCACGCGCATCGACGATCAGCTACGGCTGGACGTCAGGTCGCCCGAGGCGCCGTCGCGCAATTGACGGGCGCGCCTCGCGCTCGAGCAGCGCGCGCTTGCGCTCGATTCCCCAGCGATAGCCGGTGAGCGCGCCGTCGCTGGCGACGACACGGTGGCACGGGATCGCGACGGCGATCGGGTTCGCCGCGATCGCCCGCGCCACGGCGCGAACCGAGCGGGGCGCGCCGATCCGCCGCGCCACCTCGGCGTAGCTGGAGGTCGTGCCGGGCGGGATCGCGCGCAGGGCGCGCCAGACGCGCTGCTGGAACGCGGTGCCGCGCACGTCGAGCGGCAGATCGAGGCCGACGGCGGGCGTCTCGACGAAGCCGACCACCAGCGCGACGAGCCGTTCGAACCCGGCGTCGCCACCGATCAGGTTCGCGCGCGGAAAGCGATCCTGGAAGTCGCGCAGCAGCGCGTCCGCGTCGTCGCCCAGCAGGATCGCGCAGACGCCCTTGTCGCTGGCCGCGACCAGGATGGCGCCCAGCGAGCACCGTCCAATCGCGAACCGGATGGTCGTATCGGCGCCACCCTTCCGGAAAGCCGTGGGGGTCATGCCGAGCATCGCGTCCGCGTGCTCGTAAAACCGCCCGCTCGAGTTGAAGCCGGAGGCGTAGATCGCGTCCGTGACGCTCTCGCTGGCGGGCAGGCGCTCGCGCACGCGCTTCGACCGCTGCGCCGCCGCGTAGGCCGCGGGCGTCAGCCCGGTCGCCGCCTTGAACACGCGGTGAAAATGCCACGCCGACAGCCCCGCGGTGCGTGCCAGCTCGGCCAGCGGCGGGATCTCGTCCGTCCGCTCGAGCAGCCGGCAGACCTCGACCACCGCGCGTGCGTGGGCCTGACCCCGGGGCGCGCCGCCCCTTCGTCTGTTGTTCGGGCCGTTCATCATGACGACATCGTGGCCGGCGGGCGCGCCGGCCGCACTCCGGGTCTTGCTGTCCAGCTTCCTGCCGAGCTTCGCACGAACGGCGGCCCATCCCCAGATTGATCCGGGAGGGCCGCATGATCCGGAAGCTGTCATCAGGGAAATATCGTCTCTACTCGCGGAAGCAGAATCCGAAGACGGGCAGACGCCGCAACCTCGGAACCTTCGCGACCCGCGCGGCCGCGGAGAAGCACGAGCGCGCGGTGCAGTTCTTCAAGCGGGCCTGAGCGCGGCGCGCCGCCTACGGGACGTTGAGCTCGAAGGCGACGCAGTAGTTCGGCTGCGCCATGCGCGTCAGCGAGCCGACGAACGGATCGGAATCGCGCAGCTGACCCCAGCGGACGGTCCCGTTCGGGCGGATCGTTCCGTCCGTCGTCGACGCGTACCCGACCACCAGCCCGGCGGCCGGCAGGTCGGTCGCGCAGGTGATCTGCACGCTGTCGCCCGAGATCGCGACGCTGTTGATCGCGATGCGCGTGGCGCCGTTCTTCACCTCGAAGCCGCGCCCCTGCGCCCATTCGGTGTAGGCCGACTGGTGCGGCATCGGCAGCGTCGTGTCCCAGGTCAGGGGCGGCACAGGAATGTTGAAGTGCACTGTGATGACGCGGCCGCTGCGCTCCACGGTCGTCGGTTGCAGCGGCTGCCACGCGTTGCCGAGCACGACCCGCTGGTAGAAGACCTGCCCGTATTTCTCGCCGAGCCGCTCGTAGTCCGGGTTCGTGAGATGGATGTTGTCGTTGACGTAAGCGTACTGGTACTTGGGCCCGGTACAGATGAAGTCGCCGGGGTGGTCGACGCCGATGTGCCACTGCGCCAGCGTCGAGGCCGAGTTGCTGCCCGCCGTCGTCGGCTCGGAATGCTGCTGCGACAGCAGCATCGGGATGCTGGTGGTCTGGCCGGTCAGCGGCGGCAGATCCTGGTTGTAGTTCTGCCACAACGTCAGCATGTCGGTCTCGAACGTCGCGCTGCCGGAGTCGGATTCACCGTGCGTCAGCACGATCGCGCCGACGCCATAGCTCTTGCTTTGCGCCTTGGCGAGCCGGGCGATCGCGGTCACCTCGAACACCGACGCGACGTACGCACGGCCGGTCATCCCCGTGTCGGTCGCTCCCTTCTGCAGGGCGGCGATCCCCTGGCCCGCCTCGCCGACCTCGGTGTGCGCGGTGACGTAGTCGTGGCTCTGCGCCGCCATCACCTGCGACGTGATCTCGTCGGCCATCGCCGTGTGATACGACTCGCCGTAGATGTTGGCGGGGTAGGGGCTCGGGTAGCCGGTCGCGATCGCGCGCAACGTCTCGACGAGCGGCACCATCGACAGCTGCGCGTTGGTCGCGTCCCACGGCGGCACGGTCGCGCTGCCGAGCGACAGCTTGAGGTTCTTGAAGCGCTGGGTGGTCGCGCCGATCGGCATCGCGGGCGCGTTGCCGTGGCCGCCGACGGACAGGCTCTGCCCGGTGCCGATCACGCCGACCCAGTTCCAGGCCGGCGCGGGGTTGCCGCCCGTGCCGCCGCCACCCGTCGAGCCGCCGCCGCCGCCAGCGCCGCCGCGTCCTGACGTTCCGC
>DATFXS010000308.1:0-10409 GCA_035315605.1 Polyangia bacterium | reverse complement strand
GGAAACCGGCGGTCTCGCCGCGCACCTCCAGCCAATCCCCGCGCCAGAGCGTCGCCTGCGCGGGGGCGTCGTCGCGGGGCGCGTTGCGCAGAACGGCTGGATCGTCCGCGACCAGGGCGACCAGCACGATGGCGGCGGCGTTCACGTCACTCCGCCGCGTTGTCGTTGGCGGCCGCCGCCGTCTTGGTCTCGACCGCGTCCGTCACCTGGCCGCGCGGCTGGGTCCCGATCAACCCGCCCGCGAAGAAGCCGCCCGCGGTAGGCGGCGCGACGATCACCTGGATCTTGTCGGACAGCTTGTCGGCCAGCGTCTTCTGGATCAGCAGCGGGTTCTTGGCGATCAGCGCCGAATCGCGGGCCAGCTGCGCGGTCTGCGCCTTGCCGGTCACCTCGATGCGGTACGCGTCGGCGTCGGACAGCTTGCGCCGCGAATCCGCCTCGGCGCTGGTTTCGATCTTGCGGGCCTCGGCGTCGCCCTCCGCGTCCTTCATTTTTTGCACCTTTCGCGCCTCGGCCTCGAGACGCCGTTGTTCGATCTCCTTCTCCTTGAGCGGCAGCACGTGCTTCATCGCCTCCTCGCGCGCCCTGGCGGCGATGATCTCTTCCGACGCGGCCGCCTCGGCGGCCTTCTCGCGCTGCACCTTGGCGGCGTCCGCCTCCAGGGCCTTCTCCTTCACCTGCTTCTCCTTGAGCTGCAGCGTGTACTGCATCTTCTCGGTCGCCAGCTCCTCCGACAGCAGCCCCTCGAGGCCCGTGCGGTACTGCGCGGGCAGATCGACGTGGCCGATGAACAGCGAGCGCACGACGACGCCGTCCTTGGCCAGCAGCGTCCGCAGCTCCTGCTCGATATCCTGCTGAATCTCGATGCGCTTGTCGGTGAAGATCTCGCGCACGGTGTGCTTGGCGAGCGAGCGGTGCAGGACGCCGTCGACGACCGGCTCGATGATCTCCTGGCCCACGTTGGCGGGCAGCCGCTTGGCGATGTCACCGACGCGATCGGGATCCAGCGCG
Source organism: Polyangia bacterium (assembly GCA_035315605.1). Taxonomy (GTDB): domain Bacteria; phylum Myxococcota_A; class Polyangia; order Fen-1088; family Fen-1088; genus JADGRB01. Next base: position 9,398 of record DATFXS010000308.1, on the reverse strand, counting down.
TACCGCACCGTGACCGACACGCCGACCGACAGCCCCTCGACGGTCTGGAAGGGCGACGGGCCATCGGCCGTCGCGCTGGCGGTCGGCTTGTAGATCTGGTCGCGCAGCGGATAACGCCGCATCTCCTGCACCAGCGGCAGCACCATCGCCGGCCCCTCGCCGAGGACGGCGATGCCGCCGGTCAACCGGTTGACGCGCACGCCGACCTCGCCCGGCGGCACCATCCGGACCGGCGGACGCAACACGAACAGCAAGCACGATCCGATGAGCGCCCCGACCGCGAGCAGCCGCCGGCCGCGCGGGCTGCCGAAGGTCTCGATCATGCCCAGCGTCACCGCGGCGACCGCGGCGCGCACCAGCACGTAAATCCTCGTTACGATCTGCTTGCAGCGCTGCTTGAACGTGTCCATGTCAGGCTCCTCTGTCGTGCGGTTAGAAGGCGGTGAACGCCCGCGATGCGAGACGCAGGCCATCGGGCGCGAATGCTTCGACCGTGTACGCGCCGGCCTCGAGCCGGTGGTACGACCAGGTCCGCCAGCAGCGCCCCTCACCGATCGGCATCACCTCGCGCAGCACCTCGATGCCGTCGCGCTTCCAGACGTGCTCGATGAAGCCGTCGCGGAAGCAGGCGATCTTCGTGTGCGCGTAGGCGGTCTCGCCGGCCAGGAACGGATCGTCGGGCTGCGGGCGGCCGATGACGTCGTCATTGACGATGCGGCGGCCGACGGCGAGCGAGACGGACCGGCCGGCGGGCGCGGGAACGGGAGCAACGGGCGGGCTAGTGAGCGACTGGGTGGAGGTCATGCCGTCCTCGCTTTGCAGCGGTCGTGCCGCGCGTCACCCGGGTCGGATCGGCCCGAAAATCCGGCCCTAACTGGCTTATCTACCTTTTAAATATCTATTTATGTAGAATTGATACCCATCCGATGACACCGACCGAATGGCTCGCCCGCGTCCGCCACGACCTGGTCAAGCGCCTCGTGTGGCCGGCGCGCGACCGCCGCGACATGGGCGGCGCGCCCAAGCCGGGCGAGCTCGCGCCCGATCTCATAGATGAAGAAGGCCAGCCGATCGGCGCAGATGCGCTGTGGACCGCGCTCGCTTCAGAGGCCCCGCCCGGCTCCGATCTGACGGCCTTCGGCGCCGCGGTGGGACGCGCGACCGCGGCCGCCCACGCGGGCGACGTGGACGGCGTGATCGCGCTGGAGGCCGCCTATGCGGACCTGGCCCGCTCCTTGAATCGTAAATTGTAGATGACTCGACTACTGGTAATAGACGATCGGGATCAGACGGTGGACATGGTCCAGCGTCAGCTTCCGGAGTTCGACACCGTCACCCGTTGCGACCGGCGCATCCCCTGCCAGGTCTGCGAGGAGCGCGAGCGCGGCTGCCCGCTGCGCTGCGCGCATGACTACGGCGAGGCGGCCCAGGCGCTGGCGCGCCTGGACACGCTGCCGGACCTGGTGGTGCTGGATCTGCACTTCGCGCTGCCGGAGGAGAAGCTCTTGCCCGAGGACAAGTCGGCGCTGCCGACCGAAGCGAAGCCACGCAAGGCGGCGCTGGACGGCCTGCGGCGCAAGCAGGGTCTGCTGATCCTCGAGAAGCTGCGGGCGAACTATCCGAAGCTGCCGGTGGTCATGCTGACGACGACCGGGTCGGACCTCGGCGCCGAGCGGCCCGTCGATCCGCTGGTCTACCTTTGCGAGAACGAAGTGGTCGACAGCCGGAGCCTGGCCGCGGAGATCTCGCGCGCGCTGGCCGTCCACCACACCGGACAGGAAGGCGGCATCTTCTGGGGCCGCGCGCCGGCGATGGCCGAGCTGCGGCGCCAGCTGGACGCGCTGGCGCGCTCGCCGCTGCCGCTCTTGATCCAGGGCGAAACGGGGACGGGCAAGAGCTTCCTCGCCGAGCAGGTCATTCATCCGCGGTCGGGCGCGAAGGGGCCGCTGGTCGTCACCGACCTCTCGACGGTACCGTCGGCGTTGCTGGCCTCGCACCTGTTCGGGGCGCGGCGCGGCGCTTACACGGGCGCCATCGAGGATCACGCGGGCGTGTTCGAGCAGGCGCACGGCGGCACGCTGTTCCTCGACGAGATCGCCAACCTGGATCTCGAGCTGCAGCGGCAGCTCTTGCTGGTGCTCGAGCGCGGGGTCGTCACGCGCCTGGGCGACACGCGCGCGCGCCCGGCGACGCCCAAGCTGGTCGCCGCCACCAACGAGGACGTCGAGGCGCTGGTCCACCAGGGGAAGTTCCGGGCCGACCTCTACATGCGCCTCAACCCGGCCACCCGGCTGCGCGTCCCGCCGCTGCGCGAGCGGCGCGAGGATCTGCCTGACCTGGTCCGGTTCGCGTTTCTTGAGGCGCTGCGATCGGAGTCGCTGCGGCCGCTCGTCCGTTCCTACCTGGCGCAGTTCCCGACGCCGGATGACTTCGACGAAAACGCGAACACGATCATCTTCGGGCGCCCGCGCGCGGAGGCCGCCCGGAAGGACGCGTTCTCCGTGTTCATCAGCCGCGAGGCGGTCGCCCGTCTGGTCGACCACGACTGGCCCGGCAACCACCGTGAGCTGAAGCTGCTCGCGGCGAACGCGCTGGTGTTCTGCCTGACGCGGCATCTGGACGTCGCGCCGCGCGAGGTGACGGCGACGCGCGCGCCCGCGGTGCTGGACGTGCCCGATCCGCTGGTCGCGCGCCTGCTCGGCGCGGTGGCGGCCCGGCCCGCCAAGCCGGGCATCAAGGGACGCGCCGGCGCGCGCCGGATCGAAGTCGAGGTGCAGCCGGAGGCGAGCTTCGCGCGCGTCTCGGCGGACGTCGAGCGCCAGTACCTGCGGGCCATGTTCGAGGCGTGCGGCGGCGATCTGGCGAGCATGGCGCGCGAGCTGCTGGGCCCCGAAGGTTCGGCGCGCCAGGTTCACCTTCGCCTGAACCAGCTGGGGATGCGCCTGCGGGACATGCGAAAAACGGCGTGATGATCGCCGCGACGTCGCTGCTCGCCGCCCTGCTGGCCGCATCGCCCGACGCGGGCGCCGCTGACGCTGCCGCGCAGCCGAGCGCGGACGCGGGCACGGCCGCTCACCTCGGGGGCGTGCCGGAAGGACCGTCGTCGCGCGCCGCCGCCCGTGCGGAGCACGAGCAGGCGATGGCGCAGTTGAAGGACGGCCACACCGAGGAGGCCGCCGAGCTGTTCGCCGCCGCCGTCGAGCACGATCCCGGCAATACGGCCTACGCGACCGACTATGGCTTCGCGCTCGGCCGGCTTGGCCGCCGGGCCGAGGCCGAGAAGCTGCTGCGCGGCGCGATCGAGAAGGATCCCCACCGCGTCTACGCCTGGGTGAACCTCGCCGAGATCTATGCCGACGATCCGACGCGCTGGGAGCGGCGCGACGCCATCGTCGCCTTCCTGGAGAAGGGCCTCGACGCGATCAAGGACGATCAGAAGCGGCGCTTCAACCTGGTCCTCGGGATCGCCAACTTCGAGCGCGCGATCGGACGGACCGCGGCGGCGCGCGCCCGCTTGAAGCCGCTGCTGGCGCCTGATGCGGATCCGCCGCTGTCGCGCGCGCAACGCAAGCGTGGTTTGGATCTGTTGGATTCGCTGGCGCTCGACGATCGCGCGCACGCGCTCGAGGATTGGCCGCGCCCGGACGTTGCGCGCGCCGACCTGGGTCAGGCCAACGCGGCGGCGCGCGCTCTCGACAGCGGCCATGCCGACGACGCGATGGCGATCGCTGAACCGCTGGTCCAGCGGTATCCGACCTGGCCGCGGGCGCTGGTGCTGCGCGCGCGCGCCCTGGAGCAACTGGGGCGCGTCGACGAGGCCGCGCGTGATCTGGAGATTGCGGTCAATTTGGCTCCGTCGGACGCGCTGGCGTGGCGGACGCTGGGAAAGATCTTGGCCCAGCACGGCGGCGCACTGGAGGCCGAGCGCGCCGACGAGGCGCTGCGCAACGCGCTGACGCTGGAGCCGGGTTGGACGGATCTGCGCGAGCTGCGCGACAAGCTCGCGCGCCGGCGCGCCGCTGGCAGCCCGCAGACGCAGCCGGGGCGCGCGACCATCCCGGAGGATCAGGCGCGCATGCTTTACCAGCAGGCCGAGGAATGGATCCGGGTCGGCGATCCGGTCGGTCTGGGGCGCGAGCTGCTCGATCAGGCGCTGGTCATTTCGCCCGGTTTCGTGGCCGCAGCGGTCAGCTCCTTTGCGATCTCTGGCAAGCTGCCGCCCGCGACCCTGGAGGCGCTCAAGGACGACGGCCCCGGGCTGTGGGCGCTGGCTGCGGGCGTGCGCAAGCTCGGTCAGACCGGCAAGAAGGCCGGAAACAACGACGACGTCGAGGCGCTGGTCGGACCGCTCATCGATCGGGCGGTGGCGCTGGACGTCCAGGAGGCCCGCTTCGCCCGGGCCATCGCGCGCGCCGCCGCGGGCGATCGTGCGGGCGCCCTCGCCGATCTGACCGCCTACATCGCGCGCGAGCCCACGCCCGATCACCTGGCCGAGGCGCGGGCCTTGCGCGCGGAGATCGAGGACCGCAGCAGCGGACGCACAGACACCCAACCGTCGCCGCAGCTGCTCGCGCGGATCCGGTTGCTCGAGGACAAGCCGGACTCGGCGTTGCGCGCGCTGGGCGGGCCGTGCGCGCGCGACGTCCCGCCCGATCGTCTCGTCGCGCTCGGCCTGGTGTACGAATATTCCGATCACCTGCCGGCGGCGCGCGTCTGCTACGAGCTGGCGGCGAACGCCGGCGGGCCGTCGGGCGCGACCGGCCTGGCGCGCGCCGCGAATTTGGATGCGCGTCTGCCCGACGCGGAGCTGCGCAAGGCGGATCGGCGGACGCTCGCGGCGGCGGCCGCGGCGCGCATCGGCGCCGGTGAATGGGCGCTGGCGCGGCTGGCGGAGCTGGAGGGCGATCGCCCGACAGCGCTGGCGCGCATCGAGACCGCGCTGGCGCTCGCGGTCGGGACCACGACCGATGGCGATCACTGGGTCGACGCCGCGCGCGACGCGGACAAACGGCTGCGCGCGGAGGTCCGCGACGAGGCGGTTGTCCGGCGCAACCGCCAGTTCAGGGCGGCGCTGTCCGTCATCATCGCCGTCGTTTCGCTGCTCGGCTTCGCCGCGCACCGCCGCTGGCGCGGCCGCACGGTCGCCGGCGCCCTCCGCCGTCGGCCCGGGCTGTTCCCCGACGTGGCCCGCGCGGTCGGCGAACTGCGCCACGACGTGCTGAAGCACCGGGCCAGCGTGCTCGGCATGCTCGCCGACGCCGACGCGCCCCGCGACGAGATCGTCAGGACGATGACCGAGCCGAAGCCGACTTCGGCGGTCGTCGCGGCGACTTACGATCGGATTGTGCAGGCTGCGGCGGGACACGGCGTGACGCTGCGGGTTTTGGCGCGCGAGCCAGTGTTCGGCACGCTGCACCGCGATCTGGCGCGGGCCGAGGTCTTGCTGAGCGCGTCCGGCGCGGCGGCCGCCCGCGAGCTCGCCGCGATCGACGAGCGCCTGCGCGGCGCCGACGCCGACGCGCTGGCGGCGCTGCTGCAACTGGGGCCGCGGACGCGGCTGGATGCCGCGACGCTGTCGGCGTGGATCGACTCGGTCGAGGCGTCGGCGCGCCAGGCGGGCGGCGGCTGGAAGGCGCCCGCGCTGTCGCTCGCTGACCTGGCGATCGACTTTCCGATCGAGCACGACGCGCTGGCCGCGATCTTCATGAACCTGCTGCGCAACGCGCAGGCCGCCGTGGCCGATCAGGACGATGGGCGTGTCATCGTCCGCGTCGATCGCGCGCGCGACGTCACGGGACGGCAGGAGGTCACCCTGGCGCTGGGCGATTCGGCGGCGGCCCATCTGACGCTCGAGACGATCGAGGCGCGCGAGAGCGGGCGCGGCCTCGCCATCGTGCGCGATCTGGTGCGCCAGTGGCGCGGGCACATGGTGGTGCGAGCCGACGCCGTGCCGTTCACGAAGATCATCGGAGCGTGCTTTCCGCTATGACCGCCCTGCCCCGTTTTGTCGTCTGCGAGGATGGCACCGAGTATTTCGAGCGGTTCACGCGGTTCCTGGGCGAGGACTTCACGTTCATTCCGGCGCTCGACTTCGCGAGCGCGCGCGCCGCCGCGGCCAGCGCGGACGGTCTGCTGCTGGACCTGGATTTTCGCCGGACGCCGCGCGACCGGCTCGTCGACGAAAACGGCCCCGTGCCCGCCAACCTGGACGACGACCGGCGGCGGCGCCTCGCCGAGACGCAGGGGATCCTGATCCTGAGGCAGCTGCGCGGCGCGGGCGTCGCGCTGCCTGCGGTCCTGTTCGCCGACATCGACGACGACGACCGCCAGGACTTCCTGGAGCAGACGCTGGCGCCGCTGCGGATCGCGTCGAGCCAGCTCGGCATTCGCGACATCGGGGCGCTTTTGCGCAACGTGCTGGCGCGCCGCTGACTCACGGCCGCCGGGCGCGCCGCGCGGCGAGGTAACGCCGGAGCGCCCCCGTGGAGCACCCCGCCACCACCAGCCAGGCGAGCGCCACCGTCGCGCCCGTCGCGTGGGGGGGCGCCGCGACGGCCCGCGCCCCCAGCCCGATCAGCGGACCGGCGAAATAACCGAAGCCGATCAGCGCCTCGAACGCGCCGCCGGCGTCGACGGCCGCGTGACCGACGCTGAGCGAATAATAGATGGCGGCGCAGTAGGTGAGGCCCATGCCGGCGCCGAACACCAGCAGGCCTATCGCCAGAACCGGCAGCGACGGCGCGAGCAGGACCGTCGCGAGACCGAGCGCGAGCGCGCCGGCCCCCACCGCCAGGGTCTCCCACCGCCCGTGCCAGAACCCGGTCCGCCACATGGTCAGCAAGGTGACGAAGCGCGCGACCATCCACAACCCGGCGACGAAGCCGGCCCCGCCGCCGACGCCGACCGCCGCGAGACGGTGGGGCAGCAGCGGCGCCATGACCGAATAGAGGACGTAGCTCATCGGCAGCAGCCACGACACCGCGCGCAGCAGCGACGGGTACTCGCGACCGACGGCCGTCTGCGCCGCGTCCGGGGCGTGCGCGCCGGGACGCGCCGGCAGCTTCGCCGTCGCGACCAGCGCGACGAAGCTGGCGGCGGCGGACAGGACCAGCGTCGCGAGCGGGTGGACCTGGGTGACGATCGGCATCAGCAGCAGCGCCAGCGCCGTCGCGGGTGTCCAGGTGACGTTGAACAGACCGATGGCGGCGCGCATGTCGGCGCCGTGGCGTCCCGCGGAGAGGTAACTCTCGACGATGGGCCAGGTGACGGCGGACGCCGCCGCGCCCAGCAGCGCGCCCGCCCAGATCGCCGCTCCCGCGTGCGGCGCCGCCAGCGGCAGCAGCGCCGCCGCGGTCCAGCTCCCCAGCGCCGCCATCAGGACCGCGCGCGGCGACGCCGACGACGCGAACCGCCGCACCAGCAGCCCGGCGCCGGCCGCGGTCGAAGCGTAGACCGCGCCCATCACCGTAGCCAGCACCAGGTTGTTCTCGGGCGAGAACCCGTAGTGGCCGGCGGTCAGGAAGAAGATGGCCGCCCAGAACACGCCGCCGCTGAGCGAGCCGCTGAACGTCACCGCCAGCACGGCCGCCAGCGGCGCGGGGCGATCGGTTCCGGACGTCATCGGGGGGACGACATCATGTCCGACCGCGTCGCCGATGCCAGGCGGCGTAGGCGAGACCGCCCGCCACCAGCGTCGCGAGGCCGGCCAGGCTCTCGCGCGGGCGCTCGCGCACCGCGAGCACGATCATGAACGCCGACAGCGCGAGGAACAGCAGCCCGGAGGCGGGCCAGCCGAGCGCGCGGTGCGGCCGATCGCCCTCCGGCTCGCGCCGCCGCAGCACGAACGCCGCCAGCACCGCCGCCGCAGCGTTCAGCGTCAGCGTGAAGCCGACGTAAACCAGCAAGCGATCGAACGCGGCCGTCAGTACGGCCACGATCGCGAGCGCGCCTTGCAATCCCACGGCGAGGGTGGGAGCGCCGCGCGCGTTGCTGCGCCCGAGCGCGCGGAAGAAGACGCCGTCCTCGCCCATCGCGACGGCGACCCGCGGCCCCGACATCAACATCGCGCTGACGAAGCCGGCCGCCGTCAGCGCCACCAGCGACGACACGAAGTCAGCGCCGCCTGCGCCGAACAGCGCGCCCGCCGCGATGTGCGCGACGTTGATCTGGCCCGCCAGCGCCGCCGGCGGCACCGCCGCCAGAAAGACGACATTGAGGGAGAGGTAGAGCAACGTGACGAGACCGGTGCTCATCACCAGCGCGCGAGGCAGCGCCCGCGCCGGGTCGCGGACCTCGCCGGCGATGTAGGCGGCGCCGTTCCAGCCCGAGTACGCGTAGGAGACCTGCACCAGCCCGATCGCGAACGCCGCCGCCAGGGCGACGACGCCGCCGCCGGACGCCGGCCGCGCCACCGGAACGGCGGCGCCCAGATGGACGGCCGCCAGCCGTCCCGTCGCCAGCGCCGCCGCAATGAACACGATGATCAACACGACGACCAGACCCGCCAGGCCCGCCTGCACGCGCGCGCCGAAGCGGACGTCGATCATGTGCACCGCCGTCGCGATGACGATCAGCGCGACAGCGACCGCCGTCTGCGGCAGCGCCGGCACGACCGCGTGGACGTAGCTGGCGAATCCGAGCGCGCCGACGGCCGTGGGCGCCGCGAAGCCGACGATCAGCGCCACCCAGCCGGACAGGAAACCGGCCGCCGGGCCGAAGGCGCGCGAGACGTAGACATATTCGCCGCCCACGCGCGGCATCATCGTCCCGAGCTCGGCGTACACGGCCGCCCCGCACAGCGCCAGAACGCCCGCGATCGCCCACGCCGCGAGCACCAGCGCCGCGGACGGCAACGACGCGAGCAGCGATCCGGTCACCGTGAAGACGCCCGTCCCCACCATGCTGGCGACGACCAGCGCCGCGGCGTGCACGGCCCCCAGCCGGCGCTCGGTCGCCATCCTGAATCAGAACCCGCTGCCCGGCTCGGCGAGGAACGCGAGCTCGGCGGGCGTGCTCTGGCGGCCAAGCACCGTGTTGCGGTGGGGAAAGCGTCCGAAGCGCGCGACGATGTCGTGGTGTTTCTGCGCGTACTGCACGCCTGCGGTCAGCGAGCCGCGCAGCTCGGACGGCGCGTCCGCCGCCAGCTCGGTGAACAACGCCACCGAACGGTCCTGCATGCCGAGCTCCTCGCTGTGCATGTACGGCATGTAGAGGAACGAGCGCTCGTTGACCGACAGCCGGGCGTCGTCGTGGCGCGCCACGCCCTCGACGGCCGCCGCCAGCGCCTGGCGGTCCCCCTCGAACATGCGCCCCGTCCCCCGGAACATGTTGCGGGGAAACTGGTCGAGCACGATCACGTATGCGACCCGTCCGCGCGGATCATCCAGCCACGCCTCGCG
>DATFXS010000307.1:0-3553 GCA_035315605.1 Polyangia bacterium | reverse complement strand
CTCCGCCAGCCATTCCACCCCCGGCCCCGCCGCGGCGCTGCCCGGGAAGGCGACCGCGATCGTGGCCGGCGACCACCACGCGTGCGCGCTGCTGGAGAACCACGATCTCGCCTGCTGGGGCGCCAACGACGCCGGACAGCTCGGCCTCGGCGACACGCAAGATCGATCCCGGCCCGCCGCTCTCGGGCTCGGACAAAGCGGCGTCGTCGCGGTCGCTGCCCGCGCCGATTCGACCTGCGTCCGGCTGATCGACGACAGCGTCCGGTGCTGGGGACACAACGACCGCGGACAGCTCGGCCTCGGCGACGCCGACGATCGCCCGGCGCCGCCCGCCCAGTCGATCGATCTCGGAACGGGCCAGACCGCCTCGGCGATCGCCGTCGGCGGCGCGTTCGCCTGCGCCGTCCTCGGCACGCGGCAGGCGAAGTGCTGGGGCGACAACCAGGTCTACGAGCTGGGCGCGCCGCTCCGGGCGCCCGCCTACGGTGACGGACCGAACGAGATGGGCGACGCCCTCGCCGCCGCCGTCCAGGGCGGGGGCCGCTCGGTGCGCGCCGTGGCCACCGGGCGCGCCCACGCCTGCGCCGTCCTCGACACCAGCGACGTGCGCTGCTGGGGCGACAACGGCTACGGCCAGCTCGGGGCCGGCGACACCGACGCGCACACGCCATTCCTCAACCCGACGGACATCGTCGATCTGGGCCGCGCCCCCTAGGTGAATGATGCGCGCGCTCTGCTGTCTCCCCATCGCCGCCGCGCTCGCCATCGCGGGATGCAGCGAAGGCCCACCCGCAACCGGCCGCGGCGGCGCGGGCGGCGGCACCCTCTCCGGCCTGGCCGGTAGCGGCGGCGGAGGTGGTGGGGCGAGCGGCATCGTCGGCACGGCGGGCGGGTCAGGGAGCGGAGGTGGCGGCGCGACGGGCGGCGGAGGCAGCGGGGGAACAGGCGGCCAGGCGGTCGATGGGATCGTGGTCAACACGCCCTCCGGACGCATCGCGACCGAAAACGCCGCGGATGGAAACTGCGACATCCTGGAGGCGGTCGCGGCGGCGAGCACCGGCCAGTCCGTCCACGAATGCGCCAACCCGAACGGATCGACGCGCATCATCTTGACCGGCGGCTCGGCCTACCCGACCGGCAAGACGCTCCGTTTCGCCACCGCGACGAATCAGCCGATCCGGATCGGGATCGCCGACGGGACGACCGGAAGCGCGACGATCGACGCGGCGGGGGGCTGGGTCGTCGATCCCACCGATCCGCCCACGAGCTGCCTCCTGAACGTGTCGGGCGGCGCTTCCGTCGAGCTCTCCGACGTCACACTGACGCAGGCGGCGTTCACCCTCACCGGCGCGTGTGTCACCCGTGGCTCGATCACCATCGAGCGCGGACGCGTGACCGGCTTCCGCCGGGGCGGGGCGAGCGCAACCTGCCTGCCCGCGAGCGGCTGCGACAACAACGCCGACGCCAATGCGACCGCGACGCTGCTGCTCCGGAACTCGCTCGTCGACGGCAATTCGACCGACGGTGACGGCGGCGGCATCACCTCCGCGGGCTTCGGCGCGCTGCTGGTCGTCTATCACTCGTCGATTGTCGGCAACACCGCCGCCGGTGCGGGCGGCGGCCTCTTCTTCGGCGGCGGCTGGAACACGCACGTCATCCGCGCCTCGACCGTGAGCGGGAACCGCGCCAGCGTCGGCGGCGGCGTGATGGTGAAGTTCGCCTGCTCGAACACCTACCTCAACGTCTTCAACAGCACGATCGCGAACAACACGGCCGACGGCACCGGCGGCGGCATCGAGTTCGAGCCGGCCGACCGGGCGTGCGCCACGCAGGACGTGGTCGTCATCTCCAGCGTCGTCGCCGGCAACCATTCGCTGTCGTCGCTGGAAAGCAACATCAACGCCGGGTGGTGGACCGCCGACCCGATGGGCAACCTCGGCATCTTCACCTGCCAGGGCGGCTCGTTGATTTACATCGCCCCCGGATACCCGCGCCCGACGGAGCCGGACGCGCCGTGCCTGCTCGCGACGCGCGACCCCCACATCGGACCGCTGGCGCCGATGGGCGGGCTTGGCGATCTGCCCGTGCATCCGCTGCTGGCCGGCAGCCCGGCGATCGACGCGGCGGGCGACGCAATGCTCGACGACGAGCGCGATCAGTGGATCCCGCTCATCGACCCGCCGTTGCAGCCCCCGGCGGACGAATGGCAGGTGTTCGATCGCCTCGTCGACGGCGACGGCGACGGCACGGCAGGCGCCGACCTCGGCGCCATCGAGATGAACGCGCGCGCGCAGACCGAGCTGCTCGCCGTCGCGGCCAAGGGCCCCTCGCCCCACCAGATCGTCATGACACCGTCGGGGTTCGACCGCGGCGCGGGAACGCAGTACGCGGCGGCGGGCGCGACGAACCAGCTCGTCACCTACCGGTTGCCGATCGGGGAGCCTGGCTTTTACGACTTCACCGTCGGCGTCCTGAACGCGCCGGACGGCGGCCAGTTCCAGATGGCGATCGCCGACGGCCCGAACGGCCCCTGGACGGACCTCGGTCCGCCGCAGGACACCTACGCGCCGAACCAGGCGTTCGCGGCGCTCGGTCCGTTTGCGGGGCCGCTGCTGGCGACCACGGGCGAGCGGTACGTGCGCTTCACCGTCCTCGGCCGCAACGCCGCCAGCGGCGGCTATCACCTGTCGTTCGATTACATCGACGCGCGCAAGCGGACGACGCCGTGCCCGGTCGTCCAGATCGCCAGCGGCGCCCGGCACACCTGCGCGCTGACCTCGGCGGGCGGCGCACGCTGCTGGGGCGCCAACGACGCCGGCCAGCTCGGCGACGGGTCCATGACGACGGCCGTGCGGGTGCCCGCGCTGGACGCGCTCACCGGCGTCAAGGCGATCGCGACCGGCGCGCGCCACACCTGTGCGCTGACGACCGCGGGCGGCGTCCGCTGCTGGGGCGCCAACGACGCCGGCCAGCTCGGCGACGGGTCCATGAACGCCCGGGCCACGCCGCCGACCACCGACGTCCTGACCGGCGTCGCGGCCATCGCCGCCGGCGCCAGCCACACCTGCGCGCTGACGACCGCGGGCGGCGTCCGCTGCTGGGGTGCCAACGACGCCGGCCAGCTCGGCGACGGGTCCATGAACGCCCGGGCCGCACCGCCGACCACCGACGTCCTGACCGGCGTCGCGGCGATCGCCGCCGGCGGTTCCGTCACGTGCGCGCTGACGACCGCGGGCGGCGTCCGCTGCTGGGGCGACAACACCTTCGGGCAGCTCGGGGACGGCACCACCGACAACCGCGCCGCGCCGCCCGCGAACGACGTCATCGCGAACGCCGCGTCGATCAGCGTCGCCTCGGGACACGCCTGCGCCGTCACGACGACGGGCGGCGCGCGGTGCTGGGGGCACAACGGCAACGGCGAGCTCGGCGACGGCACCTACTTCGACGAGCCATCGCCGCCCGCCGCCGACGTGCTGGCGGGCGCCGTCTCCGTCGCCGCGGCCGCCAATTTCACGTGCGCGGTGACCGCGACCGGCGGCGAGCGCTGCTGGGG
>DATFXS010000306.1:0-4022 GCA_035315605.1 Polyangia bacterium | reverse complement strand
GGCGCGCTGGGCCGGCACCCCCGCAGCCACCACGTGGGGGGCGACGTCGCGGGTGACGACGGCACCGGCGGCGACGAACGCGCACTCACCGACGCGCGCGCCGCAGACGATCGTCGCGTTGGCGCCGATGGTCGCGCCACGACCGATCACGGTGGGCTCGATGAGTGCCTTGCGATTGACGGCCGCGCGCGGGGCGCGGACGTTGGTGAACACCGCCGACGGGCCGATGAACACGTCGTTCGCCAGCACGACGCCGTCGTAGATCGAAACGTTGTTCTGGATGCGGCAGCCGTCGCCGATGACCGCGGTCGCTGCCACGAACACATTCTGGCCAAGCACGCAGCGCGCGCCGATGCGCGCGCCCGCCATGACGTGACAGAAGTGCCAGACCCTGGTGCCGTCGCCGATGCGCGCCCCGCGGTCGATGACCGCCGTCGGGTGCGCCCAGAACCGCTTCACGCCGCCTCGAACGACGTCGCGCCCGGTCCGGCGACGGCGATGCCCGACACGCGGACCACCGGCTGGGGCGCGCCCCGCTGCCGCATCGATCGTTGCCCGGCCTCCAGCACGCGCACCACGTCGAGCGCGTGGCCGCCGTCGCCGCCGGCCGCATCGGGGTCGGCTGCACGCGTCGCGAAGTCGAGGCACTGCGCGCGCAAGGCGTCGGATCGATCGACGGGTAGCACCAGCTCGCCTTGCTGCGGCGTCCACAGGCGCAGCGCCCGATCGGGCGTCGCCAGCTCGTCGAATGTCAGCGTCGCCTTCGGCCCGGCGATCGTCGTCTCGCGCCGCTTGCCGGGTGCGAACCGCGCGACATGAACGTGCGCCACGCCGCCGCCCGCGAAGCGCAGCACCGCCGTTGCCAGATTGTCTTCCTGTGCCCGACCCCAGGCGCCGCCGCTGGCACTGACGGTGGTCGGCAGCGCGTCGAACAGATGCAGCGCCAGCGAGACATCATGCGGGGCAAGCGCCCACCAGGCGCTGCCGAGCTTGCGGGGCGGTCCGGGCGTCGCGCGCCGGGACACGAATGTCAGCGGTTCGCCGAGCTCGCCTCTCCCGACGATCTCGCGCGCCTGTCGGACGGCCGCGTGATGCAGCAGCAGATGCCCGACCGACAGCACCCGGCGCCGCGCGGTCGCCGCGGCGCAGACTTCCTCCGCATCGCAGGCCGACAGCGCCAACGGCTTCTCGACGAAGACGTGCTTGTCGGCCTCCAGCGCGCGCATCGCGATCGCGTGATGCCGCGCCGGCTCGACCGCCACGACGACGGCGGTGACGCCGGGATCCCGCAGCACCTCCTCGAGCGCACCGGTCGTGCGCGCGCCGGGATGCGCGGCGCCCGCGCACGCGAGGCGCTCCTCGTCCAGCTCGCAGATCCACCGGACCGTGGCCTCCGGCAAGCTCGCGAACGCGCCGGCCAGGGTCTGGCCCCAGGGGCCGGCGCCGATCACGGCGATTCCGACGGGTGACATGGACGAAGACTCTACCAGCCGGCGCGACGCACATGCAGGCTATCATCCGCGCCGACCGTCCATGCCGCGGCTTCTGGTCTGCTACCACTTCTTCCACCCTGACGACGTCGTCAGCGCCCGAATGTTCTCCGACCTGGCGGCCGAGCAGGTGCGTCGCGGCTGGGACGTGACGGCGCTCGCCTCCAACCGCACATGGAGCGACCCGAAGGCGCGCCTGCCGACCACCGAAGAATGGAACGGCGTCCACATCCATCGCGTGTTCCGCCCTCCGTGGGATCAGGCGCGCCCGGCGCAGCGGCTGGCCAACAGCGTCTGGATGATCGCCGCCTGGTTCCAGCGCACGCTGCGACTCGGACATTTCGACGCCATCGTCATCGGGTCCGATCCGGCTTTCTCGCCGTCGGCCGCCATCGCGTTGCGGCTGGCCTACCCGCGTGCCGCGATCGCGCACTGGTGTTTCGATCTTTATCCGGAAGCGATCGCCGCGGACGGCATCGGACCGACCGCGACCGCGCTGGCGCCGGCGGCGCGTCGGTTGATGGCCGTCGCTTACCGTCGCTTCGACGCCCTGGTCGACATCGGCCCGCGCATGCGCGAGCGCCTGGCCGACTACGGCAGCGGCGTTCACCAGGAGACGCTGGTCCCCTGGGCGCTTGCCGAGGCCGACCGCCCCGTCGCGGTCGACGCCGGCGCCCGCCGTGAGCTGTTTCCGCGCGCGAAGCTGGCCCTGCTTTATGCCGGCACCATGGGACGGGCGCACGACTTCGAGGCGCTGCTGCGTCTGGCGCGCGCGTGCCGCGCGCGTGCCGGTGATGCGGTGTCGATCTGCTTCGCCGTTCGCGGCAACCGCGCGGACGCGCTGCGCGCCGCGATCGGTCCGGACGATACGAACGTCACCATGGCGGACTTCGCCGAGCAGGACGGGTTGCATGCCAGGCTGGCCGCGGCCGATTTCCACCTGATCAGCTTGCGTGACGACTGGGCGGGCGTCGTCGTACCGTCGAAGTTCTTCGCCTCTCTGGCCGTCGGCCGACCTGTCATCTACGCCGGTCCCCGTGACTCGGAGATCGCGCGCTGGATCGCCGAGCACGACCTCGGCCTGCACCTCGACGCCGACGCCGTCGAGGCGACCGCGGATCGGCTGCACGCGCTGATCGGCGACGACGCGGCGCTGGCGGCCTGGCGCGACAATGCGCTCGCTGTGTACCGTCGCTACTGGTCGAAGAGGGTCACCAACGATCGCTGGGACGGGTTGCTGCGACAGCTGGTGGCCGACCGCAGCGCCGCAGGTCGCATCATCGACTATCGCCCAGTTGCCGCTCCCCGCCCACGCTGACGGCGGACGCAATCGCGCCCGCCAGCCAGTCCCCCGCGGTCTCGATGGCCGCCGGCAGGGCCAGGCCCCGTCCGAGCTCGACGGCGATTGCGGTCGCCAGCGCACAACCGGTGCCGCGCGGCGCCGCGCCCGCGACGCGCGTCCGGGACCAGCGTCGGGTGCCGTCGGCCGAGACGAGCACGTCGGTGACCGTCGCCTCGGCCTCGTCCAGGTGCCCCCCCTTGACCAGCACGGCGGCCAGGCGGTGGCGCGTCATCAGGAATTGCGCCGCTGCCTCGGCGCCGGCGCCGGTCTGCACCTGATGCCCAGCGATCTCCGCGGCTTCGGTGGCATTGGGCGTCACCAGCATCGCCCGGCGTAAAAGCGGCACCAGCTCCTCCGGTTCGCCCGCCCACAGCGCGCCGCCCCGCGACGTCGCCAGCACGGGATCGACGACGACCGGACCGGCGTAATCCGCCAGCGCCTCGACCAGCGCCGCCGCGGTCGCCGGACCGACGGCCATCCCGATCTTCACCGCCGCCGGCTGGACGGTCGCAATCGTTTCGGCGAGCGCCTGCCCGACCGCCTGCGGCGCCCGCGGCTCGACGCGGTGAAGCCCATCCCCTTGCGCGGTCCAGGCGGTTCCCACCGCGTGCGCTTGTGCCCCGCGCGCGGCCGCCGTGGCGACGTCGCGGAGCAGTCCGGCGCCGCCCGAGGGGTCGACGCCGCCGACCACCACGACCGCGACCGGACCCTTTGTTTGCGCCGGATTCACCCCCTCGTATCATATAATGCGCCGCTGAGGGCAGGGCCCCGGCACTTCCCTCGCAAGTCTTGGCTGCCGCGACCCAACTCCCCGAGCCGATCCAATTCGGCAAGTACACGCTGTTCGAGCGCATCGGACGTGGCGGTATGGCGGAGGTCTACAAAGGGCGCATCCAGGGCCCGGCCGGCTTCGAGCGCGTGTTCGTGGTCAAGCGGATCCTGCCGCATCTGTCCGACGACGCGTCCTTCATCAAGATGTTCGTCGAGGAGGCGAAGCTGTCGGCGCGCCTCAACCACCCGAACATCGTCCACATCTTCGAGCTGGGCGCGGTCGAGGGTGAGTACTTCATCTCGATGGAGTACATCCGCGGTCACGACCTGTCGGCCACGATGCGCGCGATCTGGAAGGCGCTGGGTCCGCCGCGGCCCGAGCTGGTCGCCTACATCGGCCGCGAGGCGTGCCGCGGGCT
>DATFXS010000305.1:0-4874 GCA_035315605.1 Polyangia bacterium | reverse complement strand
GCCCGCCGCCAGATCGCGCGCCTCGCGGACGACCGACTCCGGGGTCCGGCTGCGCTGCGGGCCGCGCAGCTTCGGGATGATGCAGAACGCGCACGGGCGGTCGCACCCCTCGGCAATCTTGACGTACGCGCTGTGCGGCGCTTGCGAACGCCGGCGCGGCGACGCGTCGTCGTACAGATACGCGGGCGTGTCCGCGACGGCCAGGCGCGTGACCGTCCCGGCGATCGCTTTCGCGATCGTTCCGACCTCGTCGGTGCCGAGGAATTGATCGACCTCGGGCATCTCCGCCGCCAGCTCTTTCGGGTAGCGCTGCGACAGGCAGCCGGCGACGACCAGCCGCTTGCACGTGCCCGCTTGCTTGTGGCGCGCCATCTCCAGGATCGCGTCGATCGATTCCTGCTTCGCCTCGCCGATGAAGCCGCAGGTGTTGACGACGATGACGTCCGCCGACTCGGGCGCCGCGACCAGGCTGTGCCCGGCGTCGGCCGTGTGGCCGAGCATGACCTCGGTGTCGACGCGGTTCTTGGGACAGCCGAGCGATACGAAGTGGACGTTCATTTGACGCGGAGGGTCCTGCGGAAAGCCCGCAAGGCTACCACGTCATCGCTTGGCGAGCCGCAGCACCTCGGCCGCGTCGTCGTCGGCGCCTAGCTTCCGCATCTCGGCGCTGATCGCCTGGGGATCAGCGTAGGCGCGCTCGGAGAGGACGCGCACGGCGTCACGGTGGCGCTTGGCGAGCTCGAGCAGGCGCGCGACCAGCAGGCGCATGTCGGTTCCGCCGCTGCGCCGATCGATCGTCCAGGCCAGCGCCTGCGCGCTGGACGTGCGGTGCAGCCCGAGCAGGCCCGAGATCTTTTCGATCTGATCGGGGCCCTTGCCCTTGGCCAGCAGCGCCAGCGCCTCGTCGAACGTCCGCGGTTGCGACGGAGGAGGCGCCGCCGCCATGCGGGGGGCGACGGCGGGCTCCTCGCCGGCGCCGGCCGGCGTCATCACGAAGGGGTAGCTGACGATGACCATCTGCCCGCCGAGCGGTTTGGGGAACTCCCAGCGCCTGACCGCCTGGACGGTGCAGGCTTCGACGCGGCTGTCGCCGACCGTCGAATTCTGCAGGGTCGACGCGATCACCTGGCCCGACGCCGCGATCGTGAACTGCACCATGACGCGGCCGCCGAGGCCGGGGCGGTGCGCCAGCTCCTGTTCGTAGCAGTACTTCACCTCGTTGAGGTGGCGGCGGATGATCCGGCGGATGATCTCCTTGTCCAGATTGCCGCGAACGTTGGCCTGGCCGGGGATCACGTCGGGCGCCACCGCGCGCCTGCCGCCGAGACCGCCGGCGCCGCGGCCGTAGCCCGACCCGTTGCCGCCCCCGCCGCCCTTGCCGATCGTGCCGAGGTTACCGAGGCCGAGGGTCCCTTCGCCGTTACCGCTCGAGACCAGGCCCAGCCCGCCGACGCCGTGCGCTTCGCCGATCTGATTGCCGACGAGTCCACCCAGGACCGTCGAAGAGTCGTTGCCGAGCGCGGTGTCCCGACCGAACACCGAGTTGACGCCCGGATCTTGCTTGAGGGTGTCGAGGATGCCGGCGCTGCGGGCCTGTTCCTCCGCGAGTTGCTTGGCGGGCGGCGTATCCGGGACGTTCAGGCCATAAAGGCGTTGCTTGCGGCGCGCGGGGTCGTACGCCTGCGCGACGTCGACGGGAGCCGGGACCTCCAGGCCGAAGCGCCGGTAATCCGCGTCGCTCTCCAGAACCAGCAGCGAGGTGACCGGCGTCAGCACCCGCGGGATCTCCTCGCCCGCCGCGCCGTCGTGCCATTCGAGGCGGGCCCGATCCCACAGCGACGCCAGATCGTCCGCGAGGGGCGAGCCGGCGTCCGTGCGCTCCGTCTCCCGCTCCGGCGCAGCGTCGATGCCGAGCGCGCGTCCGATCCAGACCGCGCCGCCCGCGACGGTGCGGAGCACGTGCCACTCGCCGTCTCCGTGCGCCGCCAGCGCTGGATGGGCCGGGTGAGGGCGCAGCGCATCGATCAGCTCCGCCACCGATTCGTCGAGCGCCTGCGCCGAGATCGCCAGGCCGCCCGTGTCCGCCGCGGCCTCGGCGAGCGGGCTGGGCGGGCCGCCGATCGCGACCTCGACGGCGGAGAGCCGGATGTGCGCGTCGCGCAGCTCGGCGAGCGGGCCGGACAGCGCGTCGCCGCCGAAGCCGTCATGCGCGTGTCCCACGAACAACACGGCCGCGGCCCCGGTCTTCTTGGCGCGCGCGGCCGCTTCGCGCAACGCGCGTTCCAGGTGCAGCGCGCCCGCCGACGGTACGGCGTCGATCGCGGCGAGCGCGTCGGGCCAGGCGGCGGCGCCCGCCTCGTCGACGATCGGCGTCGCGTCCCAGTCGGCGGCCAGTATCGTCACCTTCGCGTCGCGCGGCAGCTCGCCGAGCAGTCCGTCCAGCACGGCGCGCTGGCGGCGCCGATCGCCGCCGGTCATCGCGGCCGATGTTTCAACGACCAGCACGAAGTGCGGGGCGCCGGTCGCGCCCGGATCCGGCACCAGGATCTGCTGGAACGGATCGCCCGGCGCCCGGCGCGTGAACACCTTGCGCGGATCGGCGGCGCCGATGGCGATCAGATCGCGCGGGTCGGCCGGCAGCCGCCGGCCGTCGACCTTGACCGCGGCGCGGCCGACGATCCGGTCTCCCTCCGCCACCATCGGCACGCGGTACTGGACGCGGCCGTCGGCGACGGCGGCTGGCTCGACCCATTCCAGCTCCAGCCGGCGTGGGTGACCGGGTTCCAGCGGGAAGATCGACAGCGCGATCCATCCCGGACCGTCCCAGGCGACCAGCGCGGGATCGCGCCGGCGCGTGACGATGGACGTATAGACGCTGGCCGCGCGTTGGCGCTCGACGAAGGCGCCGCGCATCGGCTTGTCGTTCACCCAGAGGAAGGCGTCGGTGACCGCCGCCCCGCGCGGCACGGGCAGTCGGATGATCGCCTCGGACTGCCCCTCGCCCGGGCACGCCACCTCCATGCTCAGCCGCGACCGGACCGTCGCCGGGCCGGGGCTGACGTCGACCGTCAGCTTCTCGAGCTTCAGCTCGCGCTCGTCACCGGGGGCGCCGCGCGCGAAGAAGCGCGCACCCGCCTCCGGGTGCGGCGGCTTCGCGGCCGCCTGCTTGCTGTCGCCGGCAGGTGGCGAAGGGTGATTCGACTGGCAGCCGACCAGCGCCGCCGCGACCAGGACGATGACGCGCTTCATGTCCCTCGGGACAGCCGCCGGCGCGCGAAGGTTCCGGGAACTTTCGGGGTGCGGTGATTGTCGCCGCGTCGGCGATCAAGGGAAGTACAGCACCGCGCGCTCGCCGTGCTGGGCGATCAGGTCGGCGATGTAGCGCTGGACCACCGCGCGGCGCGAGGCCACCGCGGCGATCTCGGCGGGCGTCAGGATCTCGTAAGGTGTGCCCAGCTCTTCGGCCAGCGCGCGCTGCAGGTTGGCGATGGTCACCTTGTCCAGCGCCTGGTAGAGGGCGCGCGAGAAACGCTGCGTCTTGAACAACACCTCGCGGGTCTTCTCGTTGCCGTCGACGTAGAACGACATCGTGTTGTCCATGAAGTAGAGCTGCTTGCCGTCCTCGGACATCTTCATGTTGCCGCCCGAGTAGCGGTCGGGGTTCGCGGTCAGGAAGTCGAACACGATCAGCGTCGAGACCTGCGCGGCCATCGACAGCCGTTCGGCGGGGATCTCCTGGCCGACCGTCAGCCAGGTCTGCGTCTGCTTGCGCCCCTCGGGTGTGTCGAAGCCGGAGTCCTTGATGATCGGGATCCAGTACGACGCCGTGCCGATCGTGCGGCCGTCGGGGCCGAACACGGTCTCGGCCTTGATGCGCGGCAGGGCGACCAGGGTGTCGGGGTGCAGGTGCTCGAACAGTTCCTCGCGCGTGACGGCGCGCGGCGCGGCCGGCGGCACCGCGTGCAGGCCGAGCAGCCGGTTCAGTCGGTAGGCCGCGACCTCCTTGCGAGGGATGCTCTGCGTGTTCGTCTGCATCGGCTTCCAGGCCGCGCGCGATCCGTCCGCGAAGTCGACCCGGAACGACAGCGACGATCCGCCGTGATTCAGCTTGAAGCGCGCGACCGGCTGGTTGCGCACGCGATCCAGCAACAGCTCGTCGGACATGCCAAGAAATGTTCCAGTCGTCTCGAGCGCGACACGAAGGTCGGGCAGGGTGGAGAGATCGTCGCGCGCGCCGAGCGGCGCGTTCGACGTCGGCGGCGCGACTGTCTGGGTGACGGCCGTGCGGCGCAGGATGCGCGCACCTTTGACCGCGCCGAAGCTGCCCGCGCCGATCAGCGCGGCGGCCAGGCAAAGTTCGGTCGTCACATGTCCGGGGAGGCGCACGGCAGCACAAATTTATCCGATCGAGGACGCCTCTTCCTGTTACGTTGGAGTCGTGTCGGCCCCCGCCTTCGTCTGTTCCATGTGTCGCAAGCCGATCGCCGTGGGCGCCAGGGTCATCAAGTGCTCGGTCAGCACATGCAACTCGGGCCGCGTCAGGCTGGTGTTCTGCTCGGCGTCGTGCTGGGACAGCCATCTGCCCGGCGCGCGCCATCGCAGCGCCTACTTCACGGAAGAGACGGCACGCCGGGAGGGATGAAGGTGACGGGCATGCGCGCGGTACGGGCTCCGTGGCTCTGCTTCGGCGCGACGCTGATTCTGTTTGCGTGCGGCAGCGTTACCCCGACCGGTGACGGCGGCACGGCGGGCAGCAGCGCGGGCTCGGGCGCGGGCGCGTCCGGCAAAGGTGGCGCCGGCGGCGGAGCGGGGACGACGGGCGTCGGCGGCGGAGCGGGGACGACGGGCGCGGGCGGCGTGGCGGGCGCGGCGGG
>DATFXS010000304.1:0-4544 GCA_035315605.1 Polyangia bacterium | reverse complement strand
CGCCATGTCCCACTTCGGTTGAGACCCCCATGAAACTGACAAAGCTCACAACGTCGTTCACGTTCGCATTTGCCCTGCTGGCGTCGCTGCTCGTCCACGGACGCGCGCACGCCGCGCTGAGCACCCCCGAGATGGTCGAGCTGCTCAAGGCCGTCGATGATCGCCAGAAGAACAACGGCGACTGGCGCGCCAACGCCTACCTGGAACAGAAGGAGAAGGACAAGGTCGACGTCGTCTACGAGACCGAGTACTACCGGCGCTCGCAGGACCAGAAGTTCATGATCCTGTTCACCAAGCCGAAGTCGTCGGCGGGGCAGGGCTACCTGCGGATCGACAAAAACCTCTGGTTCTACGATCCGTCCGTCGGCAAGTGGGAGCGTCGCACGGAGCGCGAGCGGATCGGTGGCACCAACTCGCGGCGCTCCGACTTCGACGAGTCTCGCCTGGCGGAGGAATACGACCCGTCCGACGAGGGCGAGGAGAAGCTGGGCGCCTACACCGCGCAAAAACTCATGCTCAAAGGGAAGGCTGGCATCGACCTCGCCTTCCCGGTGATCCGGATCTGGATCGACAAGGCGACCAAGAACGTGCTCAAGCGACAGGAGTACGCGCTGTCCGGGCGCCTCCTGCGGACCTCGTACTACCCGAAGTGGAAGAAGGTCCTCAGCGAATCGAAGAAGGCGGACGTCTGGTACCCCGAAGAGATCCGCTTCTATGACGAGGTCGAGAAGGCGAACCAGACCCTGGTCCTGATCCGCGCCGTCGACACCCACGCGCTGCCCGCGAATCTGTTCACGAAGGCCTGGCTCGAGAGCAAGAGCAGGTGAACCCGATTCGAGCGGGCGGTGTCGCGGTGCTGCTGGCCGCGTGGACCGGCACGTCCTGGGCCCAGGGCGGTCGTCCGAGCGACGCCGACATCTTCGGCGGCAGCGCGCCGGCGCCCGCCGTGCCGCCCCCGACCGCCCCCGCGAAACCGCCGGCGCCCGAGAAGCCGGCCGCGCCGCCCGCGCCCGAAACGCCGGTGGCCCCGGCGGGCGCCAACCAGCCGCCGTCGTCGACGCCGCCCGCGGCCGCCGCCGAGCCGGGCGGGACCAGCCGTGATCAGTCGGTGCTCGGCGAAGGCGAAAATATCCAGCACCTTTCCGATTACCAGGCGCCCGAGAACCCGCTGCAGATCGGCGGGCAGATCTACCTGCGCACGCAGAGCTCGGCGTTCCAGGGCGGGCACCCTCTGTTCGGCTCGCCGCAGTGGGCGTTGTCGGCGCCGTCGCTGCTCGACGTTTATCTCGACGCGCGCCCGAACCCGCGCGTGCGCGCGTTCGTCCTCGGTCGCATGAGCTTCGACCCGACCCGCCCCGTCAACGCCAACACGACGCCGCTCGGCACCAGCGGCGGGCAGGGCGCCTTCGTCGGCACGTCCGCGACCGGCTTCACCACCTTCAGCACCGGCCGCGGCCCGAACTCGCTGCTCGATCAGATGTGGATCCGGTTCGACGTCCTCGAAACCGTGTTCGTCACCGCCGGCAAGCAGCACGTCCGCTGGGGGACGGGGCGCTTCTGGCAGCCGACCGACTACCTCCACGCGCTCAAGCGCAACCCGCTGGACGTGTTCGACGCGCGCGGCGGCACGTCGATGCTGAAGCTCCACGTCCCGTGGGAGTCGAAGGGCTGGAACTTCTACGGCGTCGCGGTCACCGAAGATCCGACCGACGCGACCGCCAGCCTGACCCAGGTCGCCGCCGGCGGCCGCGCCGAGCTGATCATCCTCGGCGCCGAGGTCGGTCTCGACGCGCTCTTCAAGCGCTACCAGCGGCCACGCGCCGGGATCGACATCTCGACGGGGATCGGCGACTTCGACGTCTACGCGGACGTCGCGATCCGCGCCGGCGAGGACTTCAACGTCGTCTACAAGCTGCCGGATGATCAGGTCACGACTTGCGAGACGCCCGGGGCGCCGCCCGGCGCGCCGCCCGCTCTCGAGACCAGCGCCGCAGCCACCTACGGCGTCAGGCCGCTCTCGGGCGTCAAGACCCAGACCGTCCTCGGCGCCAACTACTCACGGAAGTACAACGACAACGACATGTGGACGGTCGGCGCGGAGTACTTTTACAATCAGCCCGGCTACACCGACGCATCGCTGTACCCGGGCCTGCTGTCGAACAACACCGGCGTGCCCCAGCTGAACTTCTTCTACACCGGGCGGCACTACGCGGCGCTGTTCGCGTCGTTCCCCGCGCCGTACTCCTGGAACTACACGACCTTCACGCTGTCGACGATCGGGAACATCTCCGATCGCTCGTTCGTCTCCCGCCTCGACTACTCCCTCACCGTGCTGACCCACCTCACGCTGGAAGCGTTCGCGGCGGTCCACTTCGGCTACAAGGCGGGCGAATTCCGCCTCGGCGCGGACTTCTCCGAACAGACCGCCACGCTGCCCGGTACGACGCCCCCGATCTGTTTCACCATCCCGGCCGCCTCGTACGACCCGCTGCTGTTCGACTTCGGCGTCGCGCTTCGCTTGAAGATCTGACTACAGCCCCTTCTTCGGGCGGGGGATCTTGTAGGCGTCCAGCTTCGAGACGAACGTCCGCCGGGGGATCCCCAGCATCTTCGCCGCCCGGCTCTGGTTGCCGGCGCACGCGGCCAGCGCCTCGATGATGCGGTCCTTCTCCGTCTGCGCCAGGCTGCTCGCCGCCGACGTCGTCAGCTTCTGGCTCTCGGTCAGCGGCCGCTCCAGCGGCATGTACTGCGCATCCAGGATCGGCCCCTCGCACAGCAGCACCGCTCGCTCGATGACGTTCTTCAGCTCGCGGATGTTGCCCGGCCAGCCGTACGCCTCCAGATGCCTGACGCTGGCCGGCGGCAACAGCGGCGGCTGTCGCCCGAGGTCGCGGCAGATCTGGCGCAGGAACGTCTCGGCGAGCGGGCGGATCTCTTCCAGCCGCGACCGCAGCGGCGGGATCGTCAGCGTGATGCCGTTCAGCCGGTAGTAAAGGTCGGCGCGAAACGCGCCGCGCGCGACCTCCGCCTCCAGATCGCGGTTGGTCGCGGCGATGAACCGGACGTCGATCCGGCGCGGCCGCACGCTACCGAGCCGCGCCACCTCGCGTGTCTCCAGAACACGCAGCAGCTTGGCCTGCGTCGACAGCGGCAGCTCGCCCACCTCGTCGAGAAACAACGTTCCGCTCGCGGCGGTCTCCAGCAGGCCTGGCTTCGCCTGGACGGCCCCCGTGAACGCGCCGCGCTCGTGCCCGAACAGCTCGCTCTCCAGCAGCGTCTCGGACAGCGCCGCGCAGTTGAGGCAGACGTACGGTCCGCTCCGGCGTGGCGACGCGCGGTGCACCGTCTCGGCGAGTAACTCCTTGCCGACGCCGGTCTCGCCGGTGATGAGTACGTTGATGGTGCCGGCGGCGGCCCGCTCGGCCAGCTCGAGCACGCGGCGCATCGCCTCGCCCGCGCGCGGCGCCGACGGCGGCGCCAGCGTGATCGGTATCAGGCCCTCGTCGCGCAACGTCTCCGGTCGGAGCAGATCTGCCTGGGCGGCGCGCCGCTGGACGATCAGCACCGACGATCCGATCTGGATCGTCTCACCGATCGCGATGCGGACCCGCTCGCCCGGTTTGACGACCTTGTCCTTGACGCGGGTGCCGTTCACGCTGCCGACGTCTTCCAGGTACATCGCATCGCCCACGTGCAGGCAGGCGTGCGTGCGCGACGCCAGCGGGTCATCCACCCGGACCGAGTTGCTCTCGCCCCGGCCGATGGTGAGGGCACCGGACGCGGGCAGGTCGTAGGTCGCGTAGGCGTCACGGCCCACCACCAGCAGGAACGCACCCGCCGTGTGATCCCCGCCGTCCGCGGCGTGTGCCTTGGCCGTTTCCCTCACGCTCACAGCGGCCGCAGTATGCCTGACGGAGGCCGTCCGGCGGCAAGACGATTGCACAAGTTGTGCAGAACGGCACAAGTCGCGCACAAGTTGTCCCAGTAAACTCAATGAATTCCAGGTGGTTAGCCTGGCATGGCCGTTGCCTAGGAGAAGCGGCCAAATGGCAACCACGGAAGAAAGGGTTTCGGATTACGAAGGCGTCCTGTTCGCCCGGGCGATGCGGCTGGCCCGCAGCCACTCGGACGCGTGGGACCTGGTCCAGGACACGTACGAGCGCGCGCTGCGCGGGCAGTCGTCGTTCCAGCCCGGGACCAACCTTCGCCTCTGGCTGATGACCATCATGTACAACCTGTTCCTCGACCGCTGCCGGCGGCAGACGCGCGAGCCGCGCACCGTCGCCATCGACGAGGGCGACATTCCCAACCCCGAGGCGTACGCGCCCGAGCCGTGGGAGAGCATCACGAGCGAGCAGGTGCACGCGGCGGTCGCGGATCTCGAGGGTCCGTTCCGCGAGGTCTACGAGCTGCGGCTGATCAACAACTGCAGCTACGACGAGATCGCCGACAAGCTGACGATCCCGCGGTCGACGGTCGGCACGCGCCTTTTGCGCGCTCGCCAGAAGCTGAAGAGCCGGCTGCTGGATCTCGCCGCGGCTTAA
>DATFXS010000303.1:0-4756 GCA_035315605.1 Polyangia bacterium | reverse complement strand
CGACATCGCGGTCGTGATACCGGTGGTCATCGACTCGAGTTTCCTCGCGCGACGCCGGCGACCGGCGACCGAGTGGGATCGCCTACCGACGCTGAGCGCGGCGATCAGCCGCGACGGCCGGGGCCTGCTCACGCTGAGCGCGCGCTTCTGACGGCGACGTTATCTATGAGCCGTGTGCGGCCGACGAAGGCCGCGATGGCCAGCACGGCCGGGCGATCGATCTGCATCAGCGGCTGCAGGCTATCGGCGT
The DNA here is from genome assembly GCA_035315605.1 of Polyangia bacterium. Classification (GTDB taxonomy): domain Bacteria; phylum Myxococcota_A; class Polyangia; order Fen-1088; family Fen-1088; genus JADGRB01. The sequence continues at coordinate 4,506 of DATFXS010000303.1, read as the reverse complement.
CGACGAGCTCGACGTAGTCGACGCGGTCGACGTCCAGCGCGGCGCGCGCCTGCGCGACGATCGCATCCGTCCGGCGCTCGCCTGCCGCCACGGCGTCGCGCGCCGCAAACAGCGCCCGCGAAAGCGACAGGGCCCGGGCCCGCTCGCCCGGCGACAGGTAGGCGTTGCGCGACGACAGCGCCAGCCCGTCTGCCTCGCGCACCGTCGGAACGCCGACGATCTCGATCCCCATGTCCAGGTCGGCCACCATGCGGCGCACGATGGCCAGCTGCTGGTAATCCTTCTCGCCGAACAGCGCGACGTCGGGCCGGACGATGTTGAGCAGCTTGCAGACCACCGTCGCCACGCCCGCGAAGTGGCCGGGCCGGAACGGGCCGCACAGCCCGCGCGCCAGCTCGCCCACCTCGACGGTGGTCTGGAAGCCGGCGGGGTAAATGTCACGCGGCTCGGGGACGAAGGCGACGTCCGTCGCCGCCCCCGCGGCCTTGGCCAGATCGCCCTCGAGATCGCGCGGGTAGCGGGCCAGGTCTTCGTTCGGCCCGAACTGCGTCGGGTTGACGAAGATCGACAGCGCGACGCGCTGCCCATGCACGCGCGCCTCGCGCAGCAGGGTGACGTGCCCGTCGTGCAGCGCGCCCATCGTCGGCACGAACGCGATCCGCTCGCCGCGCGCGCGCGCCGCCAGCGACCAGGCGGTCATCTCGGCCGACGTGCGGATGACCAGAGGATTCGCGACGCTCGTCATCGTGACGCCGCCGCCGACCCCGTACCGGAGGATCGCTGCGCGCCGGGGTGTCGCTGTCCGTACCAGGCCGCGAAACCGCATGCCAAAAAAAAGCCCAGCACGATCAACAGCCTCTTCTTCCGGTTGACCGGCGGATACGGATCGAAGGCCGCGCCGCAGTTCGAACAGCCAATCTCGCCGTACTCCAGTCGACTGCCACAGTTCTGGCAGAACCTGCCCGGGATCAACATGCTTCGCCGCGCGACCTCAGTCGAAGCTCTCGCCCGCGGCCGGGAAGCGTCCCGCGCGCACGTCGGCGGCGTAGGCGGCGAACGCCTCGCCGACCGCCTTGCCCATCTCGGCGTAGCGCCGCACGAAGCGCGGCTTCCACGCCGGCTCGAGGCCGAGCAGATCGTGCATCACCATCACCTGCCCGTCGCAGTCCGGCCCCGCGCCGATGCCGATCGTCACCGCCGGCACCGCGCGCGTGATCTCCGCGGCCAGGGCCTGGGGAACGGTCTCGACGACGATCGCGTACGCGCCCGCGTCCGCGATGGCGCGTGCGTCCTCCAGGATCTGCGCGCGCTGCTCGGCGCTCCGCCCCTGGATCTTGAAACCGCCGAACTCGTGCACGGACTGCGGCGTCATCCCGACGTGGCCCATCACGGGAATGCCGGCCGCCACCAGACGGCGCACGAGCTCGGCGATCCGAACGCCCCCCTCCAGCTTGACGGCCTCGGCGCGCCCTTCCTTGATCAGGCGCCCGGCTGCGCGCAGGCCGTCCTCGACCGACGCCTGATAGCTCATGAACGGCATGTCGGCGACCAGGTGCGCGCGCCGCACGCCGCGCGACACGATGCGCGTGTGATAGACCATGTCGTCGACGGTCACCGCGAGCGTGTTGCGCTCGCCCTGGACGACCATCCCGAGGCTGTCGCCAACCAGCACGACGTCGATGCCCGCCTCGTCCGCCAGCCGCGCGAACACGACGTCGTAGGCGGTCAGCACGGCGATTCGCTCGCCGCCGCCCTTGCGGGCGCGTAGCGCCGCGGTCGTCACCTTGTCGCCGGTCCCGGCCATCGCCCCGAGGTTAGCACGGGCAGTTTCCTGAGCCGCGGACCGGCCCGGATGGCGCATCTAGAGCGGATGAGAAAGGCCCCCCGGATCGTCTGCTCGCTGCTGACCGTCGCGCTGTCGGCCGCGCTCGGGTGCGGCAGCAACAACGCCGGTGGCGGCACCGGCGGTGGATCTGGCGGTGGCGCAAACCCGGGTGGAACGGCGGGGCCCGGCACCGCGGGCAGCGGCGGCACGTCCGGTAGCGGCGGCTCCGGCCCGGGCGGCGCGTCCGGCAGCGGCGGCAGCAGCGCCGGCACCGGTCCAGGCGGCGGATCCGGTCAGGCGGGCACGAGCGTGGGTGGCACCGCGGGCGCCTCCCTACCGCCGCCGCGCCCGGTCACCTTCCGGGCCGCACCCGATTATTCGATCACCGGAGATTTTCAGTCCTCCAATTCGTTCGCGGCAGCGGATTTCGACGGAGACGGAAAACCGGACCTCGCGGTCGGACAGGAGGCGCCCGACGCCGTCAACGTGTTCCTCAATCTCGGCGACGGCACGTTCGGCGCGGCGCGCAGCATCCCCCTGGCTGATCCCGCAACCGTGATTGCAGCTGGCGACCTCGATGGCGATGGCAAGCCAGATCTCGCCGTCGTATCCGCTCGGGCCAACGCGCCAGGTCTGGCGGTGCTCATCGGCAAAGGCGGCGGCTCGTTTGGCGCGCCGACCGTTTACGCGGCCGGCGCCGCAGCGTCGATCGCGATCGTCGATCTCGACGCCGACGGCCACCCCGACGTCGTGACCGCGGGCGAGGACGTCAGCGTGCGTTTCAATCGGGGCGACGGCAGCCTGGCCGATCCGATCTCCAGCAGCCTGGCCGTCACGATCCCGCCCGAATGCGCCAGCACCGCGCCGAAGGTCTTACCCGGCCTGGCCGCGTCGCTCGTCGTCGGCGACTTCAATCGTGACGGTCGCCCGGATCTCGCGGTCGGAAACACTGTCCCGAACACGTGCGTCACCCACACGTTCGCGAGTTTGTTCCTCAACAGGGGCGACGGCACCTTCGGCTCGCCCACCCACGTGCCGACGACGGCCACTCCCGTTGCCATGGCGACCGGAGATCTGAATCGCGACGGATGGACAGATCTCGCGTTCATCACCGTCGCCCTCGCCGACACGGTGACCGTGCTGATCAACGATCGGTCTGGAAGCGGGTTCCTCCCGGCCGATCACCCCGCCATGGGCGCCCAATATCCTTACGCGATCGAGATCGCCGATTTCGACGGCGACGCTCGGCTCGACCTCGCGGTGGCCGACGCCGACGCTACCATCCTGGTCGCGTCGAACCAGGGCAACCAACCGGCCGCGGGCGGTGCTCCCGCAGGCGTCATGTTCGGCGAGCCCTCGCCCCTCCTCGTTGCAAGCACGCCGGCAGGCCTGATGGCCTCCGATCTGGACGCCGACGGGAAGGTCGACCTGGCGACGCTCGCGGGAGACGGCCTGGTCGTCTTGCGAAACGCAGGCGCCGGCGGCTTCACGGCGGCCTCATCGCTCGACGTTCCGTCGCAAATCACGGCGGCGGTGGTTGGCGACGTGGACAAGGACGGCTCGCTCGACTTCGTCATGGTCCACCCCAACTGCGATGGCAATGAATGCCCTCACTCCGTCGCTACCGTCGTCCTGGGGCGCTTTGACGGCTCGTTTGGGCCCCCGGTCGATTTCGCGGCGGACGGATCGGGTGCCGACGCCGTCGCGCTGGGAGACATCGATGGCGACGGCGCGCTGGACCTGGCCATCGCCGCTGCGGATACCAACACGGTCAGCGTGCTGCACAATCAAGGACAGGGCTTCTTCATGCAGGCGGTCGCGTACACCGCCGGAAAGAACCCGAGCGCCATCGTGCTCGCCGATTTCGACGGAGACCATCGACCGGACATGGCCGTCGCCAACCACGACGACGCGACCGTGTCCGTCTGGCTCAACGACGGGCACGGTGGGTTCGGGGCGGCGGTGGACCTCGCGACGGGCGCGGGCCCCGCCGCGATCGCCGTGGGGGACGTCGACGGCGACGGCAATCCGGACATGGCGTGCGCGGACGCTGACGCGCATGACGTCCAGCTGTTCAGAAACGACGGCAAGGGCGGCTTCACGCCGCTCGCCACGATTTCCGCGCCGGCAAACTATGGTCCAGCCGCGGTCGCGATCGGAGACCTGGACGGGGACGGGTACGGCGACGTGGTCGTCGGCGATTTCGACGGTGCCGTGGTCGTACACCGCAGCCTGGGAGGTGGTGTATTCGCGCCGTCCGAATCCCATCCCGCCGCCCACCCCGTGGCGCTGTTCCTCGCGGACCTCAACGGAGATGGGGCGCTCGACCTGGTGGCGGCCGGCCAGCAGGGCGTGGTGAACGTCTTTCTCGGCTACGGCAACGGCGCCCTGGCGCCCGCGGGCGCTTACGGCGCGGGGAGAGTGCTGGCGTCCGTCGTCGCAGGAGACTTCAATCGCGACGGAAAGATCGACGTCGCCGTGGCCGACGTCTTCCTGTCCAAGATCCAGCTGCTCCTCAATTCGTCGCCCTGAACGACGGCTGCCCCTCGACCTTCGCGTCCCCAGTCACGATAATGGGCGGGACACGATGAGGTTTCGCATCGGCTCCATCCCCGTCGAAGCAAAGCCGAGTTTTTTCCTGGTGTCGGCGATGCTCGCCTGGGGGCGCGACACCCCCGCCC
>DATFXS010000302.1:0-3031 GCA_035315605.1 Polyangia bacterium | reverse complement strand
TCTTCTGCCGAAGCTTTGGCGGCTACCGGCCCGCTGGCCGGCGATTCGGTCGGCTCGGATTCATTCGGGCTGGATTCGGGAGGGACGTCGTCGGGGTCTTCGAAGTCCAGCGGGGGGCCGGCCTCCATCTCGACGACGATGTCCTCACGGTCATCCGGCGGACGATCTGACGGACCTGATTGTTTGGGCATCGATCAGTCTTCGAGCTCGACGTTCCAGTACGAGGCGTCGGCGAGGCCCAGGAAGGGAAGCCACTCGCGGTAGCGCACGCGGCCGCCGTTGGTGCGGAAGGTGGGAGTCCAGCGCGGCCGCACCGGCTTGGTGAGGAGCTTGAGGCCCGCCTGCTCCGGGGTGCGCGCCCCCTTCGACAGGTTGCAGTCGACGCAGCAGCAGACGACGTTCTCCCAGGTGGTGCGTCCGCCCTGGGCGCGCGGAACGACATGGTCGAGGTTCAGCTCCGCGCGCGGTAGCTCCCGCCCGCAGTACTGGCACATGTTGCCGTCGCGCATGTAGATGTTGTGGCGGGAGAATCGCACCTTGGTCTTCGGGATCCGGTCGTAGAGCTGAAGCACGATGACGCGCGGCACCCGGATCGCCCGGTTCACGGTGCGAATGACGTCGTGTTTGCCGTGCACTTCGACGGAGAGGTCCGCCCAGGTCTCGAAGTCGAACGTCTTGAATTCGCGGTCGATGACGCGCGCCACCCCGAGATAAAGCAGCGAGAACGCGCGGCGGACGTTGGTGACGTGTATCGGCTGGAAGTGCCGATTGAGGACCAGCACGGCAGCGTTCGTCACCCTTGCAACATAGCAGGCCCTAAACCGGCCAGCAAAAGCCCTGTAGGTTAGAATCGTTACACTTTGAGCATCCAGCCGGTGTCGGCGCTGGTCGCGGCCATCATCATCCTGGCGTTTGCCAGCTCGGTGCTGCTCCGCGATGCGCGGCGGCGATCACACGTCCTTTTCGCCACCTTCGCCGTCAACATCGCGGCCTGGAGCTCGCTGTCGTTCGTCGCCAAGCGGTTCGACTACCCGTTCGTCGACTGGGTGGCGCTGCTGGTCGCCGTGTCGCTGCCCGCCACGGCGCAGCGCTTCTTCCAGGCCTTCCTGGGGGACGAGGCCGGGCCCCCGCCGCTCAGCCGTCTGACCGTCGTCGGCGCGGGCGTCTTTTACACCGCGCTCTTGATCTCGAAGTTCGTCGAGCCGGTGCACACGACGGTCTGGTTCCGGGGCGCGTTCCTCGCCTACGTCTTCGTCGGCCTGTACCTGTCGGTCTTCTACCTGTACGGGCGCTACCGGGCGACCCCGTCGCGCGTCGAGAAGACGCGGCTCCTCTACCTGGTGATCGGCGGCATCGCGACGGTGACGTCGGCGCTGCTGGAGCAGCTGCCGCACGGCCCCAACTTCGGGAACCTCTTCATCATCGTCTACATGTACTTCCTGTCGCAGAACCTGGTCCGCTACCGGCTGCTCGATCTGAACGAGCTGCTGGGGCGGATGCTCGTTCTCGGCCTCCTGGTCCTGATCCTGGCGCTGATGTACGGCACCCTGGTCAGCTGGGTCAGCCCCGACGAGTCGGGTCTGTTCTTCTTCAACACGCTGCTCGCGTCGGCGGCGATCGTCATCCTGATCGAGCCGATGCGCGTCCGGATCGAGGCGCTGATCAGCCGCTGGATGTTTCAGGAGAAGTTCGAGCTGTCGCGGCGCATCGAGATGCTGCGCGCCGAGCTGGCCAACGTCATCGACATGCGCGTGCTGGTACCGCGCGTGCTGTCGGCCCTGGAGGATTCGCGGCGCATCACGCACGCGTCGATCTACCTGGCCGACCCGGACGGGTCGGGCTTCGAGCTGGCGGGCTGTGTCGGCCCGCGGCCCGACGCGCGCTTCGACGCCATCACCCACCGCGCGTTCTTCGAGCGCCTGCGCCGCACGGGCGTGATCACCATCGAGGGGATCGAACGCGAGGTCGCCGCGCGGCGGCCGGCTTCGACGGAGGAGCAGGAGAGCCTGCAGCTGATCTTGCGCACGCTGGAACAGATGAACGGCTCCGTCGCGCTCGGTTTCTCCAGCGAGGACCAGCTCCTCGGCGCGCTGGTGATCCGCGACGAGCGCCTGCGCGAGGCCTATTCGACCGACGAGATCGAGCTGTTCCGCGGCGTCGCCACCAGCATCGGCATCACCCTGCAGAACTCGCAGGTCTATGAACGGATGAAGGAGCGCGATCGTCTGGCGGCGCTGGGCCAGATGGCCGCCGGTCTGGCGCACGAGATCCGCAACCCGCTCGGATCGATCAAGGGCGCCGCCCAGTACCTGCAGCCGGGCCAGTCGGCCGCCAACTCGCGCGAGGGCACGCGCGAGTTCCTCGACATCATCATCGAGGAGGTCAACCGGCTGAACAAGATCGTGTCGCAGTTCCTCGACTACGCGCGCCCGTACCGCGGCGAGCAGCGCCAGCTGGAGGTGGCCGACGTCCTCAAGAAGACGCTGGCGCTGGTCGCGAAGGAGGCCGCCGACCACGGCAAGGTCGAGATCATCACCGACTTCGCCGACCGGATGCCGCTGGTGCGGGCCGACGCCGAGCAGCTGCTTCAAGTTTTCCTGAACCTGTCGCTCAACGCCCTCCAGGCGATGCCGAACGGCGGCAAGCTCTGGATCTCGACGACGCTGCGGCGCTCGACGCGCCGGGGCGCCGCGGCGGCGTTTCTGGAGGTCCGCTTCCGCGACGGTGGCGTCGGCATCCCGGCCGGCGATCTCAAGAACCTCTTCATCCCGTTCTTCACGACGAAGGAGAAGGGGACTGGCCTCGGACTGCCGATCAGCCAGCGCATCATCGAGAACCACGGCGGCACGATCGAGGTGCGCTCGCAGCCGGGGGAGGGGGCGACCTTCACCGTGCTGCTGCCCATCGAGGCCGACGTCTACGCCGCCTGGTCGGAGGCCGCGCGCGCGGCCGAAGGCGTGCGTCGCGCACCGCCCGCCCCGATGCTGCCGCCGCCCCCGCCGGGCCGGTTGCCGCCGCCCGCGCCGGTCGG
>DATFXS010000301.1:0-3360 GCA_035315605.1 Polyangia bacterium | reverse complement strand
CGGTCTCCCAGAGGTGCGCGCTCACGCTTCCGATCCGAACGCGGCCTGGGCGCCGACGGTCGCGCGCCTGTGCGACGACATCCTGGTTGAAAAGACGCAGCAGGCGCCGGGTCGCTCGATCACCGGCGGCAACGAGGGGCGCGGCCGGCTGGTGCTCTGGTCGTCGCTCTACGGCATCTGGCTGGGAATCGCGACCGACATCATGTTCGAGATCGACGGCAACCGCGCGGTGATCCTGCCGCCGCTGCTGGGAATGGGCGCGGGCCTCGGCCTGTCGCTCGTCGCCACCAACAACTTCCAGCTGTCCGTCGGCGAGGCCTGGACCATCATCACCGGGCTCGACTACGGCTCGTTCAACGGCGCGCTGTGGGCGGGCGGGTTCGACCTCAACAGCAAGGGCGTCGTCGGCGCGACGGTCGCCACCAGCATCGCGGCGACGTCGATCGGCGTGCTGGTCGCGAACACGAAGAGCCCCAGCGCGGGCGATATCGAGGTGGTCCGCTCGGGCCTGCTCTGGGGGACGGTCGGCGGCTTCCTGACCACCTTCGTCATCGCGCCCCACGCCAGCAGCCAGGGGGCGCTGAAGGCGGTCGCGGCGTCGATGGACGCCGGCTTCGTCGCCGGCGTCGGGCTGGCCAACACCTTCGATCTCTCCCGCAACCGCGTGCTGATCATCGACGCGGGCGCGCTGGCGGGCGGCCTGATGGGCGGCGGCGTCGCCTGGCTGATCGCCGGCACCAACAACAGCGGGCGCGGCCTGGCGGGCGCCGCGCTGGGCGGGATGCTGGGCGGCATCGCCCTGGCCGCGTACTTCACGCGCGATCTCGACGCACGCGACGTCGGGATCGCCGCCGTCCCCGCCGTGCCGGCGCTGCTCGCGCGCGCCGGCGACGGCCGCTGGAGCACCGGGACGCCCGGGCCCGTCCCCGTGTTCGACGGTACGGGGGCGCGGATGATCGGCGCGACGTTCAACGCCGTCGGTGGTCAGTTTTGAAGCTGCCGGTCTCGCCGCCGATCGAGCCGATGCTCGCCAAGCTGACACCCGAGATCCCGGCGGGCGACGGCTGGCTGTACGAACCGAAGTGGGACGGCTTCCGCACGCTGGTCTTTCGCGACGGCGACGAGGTCTACCTGCAGAGCCGCGATCTGAAGCCGATGGCCCGCTATTTCCCGGAGCTGGAGGCGCCGCTGCGGGCCTCCCTGCCGGCCCGCGCGGTGCTGGACGGCGAGATCGTCATCGCCGGCCCCGGCGGCCTGGACTTCTCGGCGCTCTTGCTGCGCATTCACCCGGCCGCGTCGCGCGTCGCGATGCTGGCGCGCGAGATCCCCGCCTCGTTCGTCGCCTGGGATCTGCTCGCCGAGGGCGACGAGGATCTGATGGCGCGGCCGCTGGAAGAGCGCCGGCGCCGGCTGGAGATGGCGCTGGGGGCCGCGCGCCCGCCCGTCTACCTGACGCCCGCGACGCGCGATCGCGCGCGGGCGCATGAATGGTTCGAGCACTTCGAGGGTGCGGGCCTGGACGGCGTCGTCGTCAAGCGTCTGGACCAACCCTATCGGCCGGGCGAGCGCAGCATGGTCAAGGTCAAGCACGCGCGCACCGCCGACTGTGTCGTGGGCGGCTTTCGCTGGCACAAGCAGGGGCCGGGGACGATGCTCGGCTCGCTGCTGCTGGGCCTGTACGACGACGCCGGCGTGCTCCACCACGTCGGGATCGCCGCCAGCTTCACGACCCAGCGCCGCAAGGAGCTGGTGACGGAGCTGGCGCCGCTGCGCGAGAACGCCCTCGAGGGCCACCCGTGGCGCGCCTGGGCCGAGTTCATGAACGACGCCGAGCCCGGCCAGCGGATGCCCGGCGCCGGCAGCCGCTGGAACCGCGGCAAGGATCTGTCGTGGGAGCCGCTGCGGATCGAGCGCGTCTGCGAGGTCGGCTACGACCACCTGCAGGGCGATCGCTTCCGCCACGCGACGCACTTTCTCCGCTGGCGGCCCGACAAGCAGCCGTCTGACTGCCGCTACGACCAGCTGGAAGAACGCCCGGCCGCCGAGCTGGCGCAGCTGTTCGGAAGCGGCTCCGCGCCCTAGCGGCAGCTCCGCCGACAGTTCGCCGCGTCGTTGTCGCAGCGGCTCGCGCAGCCGGTGGCGATGCCGCCGCAGTTGCTGGTGCAGAGCGAGCGGACCGAGTTGCACTGGCGGATGCAGCTCTCCTGCTCGCGCCGCTCCTGGTTCCGCTGGCGCCACTGCTCCTGCTCGCGCTCGTCTTCCGCGCGCTTCCGCTCGACGAACGCGTCGTGCTTCTGCTCGGCCTCGACCCGCTTGCGCCGATAGAGCGCGACGTCCTCGGCCGACGCCCAGCGCAGCCCGCCCTCGACCGTCGACGCGCCCGAGAACTCGATGCACCTCTCCATCACGATGTAGCGATCGTCGTCCTCTTTCATCGCGGGCAGCGTCTGCTTGCACATCTGTTCCAGCTCGGCGAGCTGGTTCGCCTCCTTGTGCGCGTTGCCCAGGATCTCGAAGGCGCGAATGTTCGGGCGCGCGGCCATCGATTCGCGCAGCGCCGCAAATCCCTCGTCGGTGCGGCCGAACACGATGAACAACTCCCCCTTTTGCTCCAGCAGCGCGTACGCCTCCTCCGGGCGCTGCTCGCGCGCGCGGTCGAGGCAGGTGGCCGCCTCGGCGACCAGCGTCGGCATCGGCAGGCTGCGACGCTGGTCGATCTGGTTCTGGTGCAGGAGGCCGACCATGACGGCGAACGAGGTCGCGTCGACCGCGGTCGGGGCCGCCTTCGCCTTCGCGCGCGCCGTCTCCATCTGTCCGATCATCTGCGCGTCGCTGTCGGCGCGGACGTCACGTGCCGCCTGCGGGTTCGTGTATGCCGCAGGGATGCAGCCGGCAAGCCAGCAGCCGCCGAGCAGGGCGGCCAGGGGGCCTCGACCAGGGTGAAGCGGTTGGCTTTTCATCGCGGGAAGTCTCCTTTTCGCTATCTGACGGGTGCGATCGCCGGGTGTCGCATTCGCCGCCCGCACCGTCGTATCATGTCGGCGGCGATGCGCCGTCGATTCAGGACCGTCTGCGCAACCCTGTTGATGGCCGGCTGCGCGGGGGGCGGAGCCATGACGCCGTCGGGCACGGGCGGCGGCGCGGCCGGCGGCGCAGGCTCAGCCGGCAGCGCCGGCGTGACAGGCAGCAGCGGCAGCGGCGGGCCGGGCGGGATGGCCGGCGCGGCGGGCGCCGCCGGTGGCGCGTCGGCGGGTACGGGCGGGAGCGCGGCCGGTGCGACTGGAGGCGGTGGCACGACCGGAGGCGCAGGCGGCGCGGCCGGGACCGCCGCCACGGGCGTCGGCGGCGCGTCGGGCCGCG
>DATFXS010000300.1:0-6323 GCA_035315605.1 Polyangia bacterium | reverse complement strand
CAGCACATTCGCCATCGCGCCGACGTTACGACGGGACGGCCGCCGCGTCGACGGCCGCGCCTACCGGATCCGGGCCTGGTACCGCTTCTTCTGAAGGTGCAACGCGATCACCACGCCCGCGATGCCGAACAACGCGTTCAGTCCCCAGAGGCCGCTCGGAGGCTCATGCCCCATCGCAGCCCTCATCTCGAGCACGATTCCGACCGGCAAGGCGCCCACGAAATATCCCGCCACGCCCACGCCGATCTTGGCGGCGCCGCTCGGCCCCGGCGGATGCGCCTTTTGGCGCGGGCTGTAGCCGTGTGCCCTCGCTGACTCGGCCGCCGCGGCATCGAAGGATTGACCGCAGTCGCACATGACCGCGGAATCGGGATTCAGGAGGCCACACTTCGGACACGTCCGCATCGCCCGCCCCGATTATATCGAATCAACCCTTCCAGGACGCGGTCGCGATCGCCTCTTCCCAGTGCGCGCCATCGAACGCGTCGGCGGGAAGCTGGTCGGCGTCGACGCCGGCCAGGCAGCGGACATTGACGTCGATCTTGTCCGGGTCCGAACGCGGCACGTAAAACGGGTGGATGCCGCAATGACGGCAGAAGCGGTGCTTCGCGACGCCGGTGTTGAATCGGTACTCGGTCAGGTCGTCGGCGCCCGCGAGAAGCTCGAACTGGCCGGGCGGCACGATCAGGTGCAGGAAACCCTTCTTCGTGCAGATCGAACAGTTGCAGCGGATGATGCGCCCGAGCTCCGCCGTCACGCGAAACCTCACTCGCCCGCAGTGGCAGCTTCCGTCGTACGTCGGCATGGCGGCGGCGATCATAGCGCCCGCGCGCCGCGGCGCCGTCCGGGCGGGACGTAGTGGAAGCGGATCAAGTAGACGTTCTCGCCGCGCCCATGCTTGGCGATCTTCAGCAGATCGACGACGCCCTTGAAGCCGGAGGCACGGGCCAGCTCCGGCGTGATGTCCGCCAGCTCGATCGGCAGGATCGCGTCGACCTCGATCTCGCCCTCCTCCATCCGGTAGCGGCCGCCCACCTTGACGTGCGGGCGCATCCAGATCCGGACGCTGCACGTGATCGTCCCGCGCCGCACGCCGTCGCGGAGCCGCTTGTCGAATTGCACGCGCCGAGTCTACGCCGCGAATCAGTCGTGCTCATCTCCGTCGAAGATCCAGAGCGGTTCGGTCGCGCCCGCGCGCACGAACCCGAGCCTCTTGTAGAAGCCGATGGCTCGTCCATCCGCGATCAGCGCCTGCTGATGAAAGCCACGGTAGCGCGTCATCATCATCGTCATCAGCGCCGTTCCGATCCCCTGCCCCTGATGGTCGGGCCGCACAACCATGTGTGGGAAGTAGACGACCAGGTGCCCGTCCGAGATGGCGTTACCGAGACCGACCAGAACATCCCCGTCCCAGGCCGTGACCAGCGAATGCGACGCCAGCAGTCCCTTGTGCAACGCGTCCGGCTTCTTCGCGGACGACCAGTCGACCGATCGATAGAGAGCCATCACGTCTGCCAGGGACGGTTTCGCCTCGTCGCTGTAGCGAATCGACATTCGCCGAACGTTAGCGCGCTTCGGGACGCGCGGCCGGCGCCAGCGTCGAATCCAGCCATCCGTCGATGTCGCGCCAGACTTGCGCGTCGATGACGTGGTTGTGATCGGCACCGCGAACGATGATGAGACGCTTCGGGTCGTGCAAGGCCGCGAAGATTCGCTGCGAGTGAGAGGGCGGCGTCTCGCCGTCGTGCTCGCCGTGAATGAGCAACGTCGGCGCGGCGATGTGCGCGGCGGCGGCCATGGGGCTGACGTCGTCGGCGCGGAATTTCCCCTCTGCCTCGGCCAGCTTGAACGCGTCCGCGAGGTTGCCCTTGCTCGCAAAGAACGGCGCGCGCTCGGCGGCCGCCGTGCGCAGGTCCGAGAACGACGACACCGCCACGATCGCTCCGACGCGCGGATCGTCGGCCGCCTCCTGCAGAGCGATCGCGGCGCCCATCGACGTCCCCATCAGGACGACCGGGCGCACGGTGATTCGGTCGAGCACATGGTGCAGATCAGCCTTCTCGTAGAAACCGTAGGTGCAGGCATCGCCACCCGATTCGCCGTGGGCGCGGCTGTCGTAGGCGACCACGTCGAACCCGCGCGAAACGAAATGATCCGCGATCCCGACGCTGGTTCCGCGGTTGTCGGCCAGACCGTGCAGGAAGACCAGCGTCCCCCGTTTGCCGTCAGCGTGAAACCACCAACCCTTGAGCGTGACGCCCGCGCCCTCGAAGTCGACCGCGTCGAACGGCCGGTTCGGCTCGTGAATCCTCGGCCGGCGCGACGGATGCAGCAGCGCGTTCGCGCCCCACGACGGCGGCATGCAAGCGCCCGCGCCGAGCACGCAGATGAGGACGAACAGACAACCCGTCGATCTGAATCGATCGTTCAATCGAGTGGCCACATCGCCGACGACTGCAGATCGTCGGGCAGCAGGGCGTCGGACCGCCGGAGCTTCTCGAGCAGACGCCAGAAAGCCGCAGCCGCCCCCGCCACCAGCAGGATCAGCCCGACCACCACGTGCCAGATCGCCATCACGATCGACAGGTCGTGACGCACGTCGAAATCGGTTGCGACGATCGCGAACACGAACGCCGTCACCAGCGACAGGGCGCCGAGCCCCACCAGCGCGTGCCAGACCGGCTGATCGGTGCGCAGGAACGCGGCCAGGACGGTCAGCTCGCCCAGGATCATCGCGATCGTCAGGAGCATCGAGGCCGCCGGCGGCCCCGAACAGTCGTCGACGAGGGCGCAGCCAGGCGCGCCCGCCCGATAAAGCCAGATCATCGCCGCGACGCCCAGCGCCTGCACGGTGAAGAACAGCGCCAGCTTTTGCTTCCAGTAACGCACGGGTCCGCCGGATCAACGATAGCGGGCGCCGGCGCCCGGGCAAGGACGACCGTCACGCGCCGTCATCGCGGCCGGTCGAAGAGATCAATCGCCGCCCGGGCCATCAGGGCAACCGTGCAGTTGTCCTCGCCCCAGGCGCTCGGGTCCAGCGTGTCGTCGGTCAGGAGCCGGGCGATCGCGTCGCGCGCCGCCGCGTCGCCCAGCGCCATCAGTGTCTCGATCGCGTGCCGGCGGATTGTCGGCGACGGGTCGGACAGCGCCTCGACCAGCACGTCGTGCGCGACGCCCACGACCGCCGGCTCCCGGAAAGCCGTGAGCGCCAACATCGCCCACGATCGCGCCACCAGATTGGCCTCCGGGTGGCGCAGCACCGCCACCAGGTCGCCCGCCCCGTCGACACCGCGCTGGTACACGTGGCGAAGCGCCTCTCCCCGCTTCGCCATCTCGTCGGACCCGATCAGCGCGACCAGCTCGTCGATCGTCATCGGACGGCGCCCATTATGCTCAATCCTCCAGGTTCCAGGCGGCCGGCAATTCGGTGCCGCAGCGCGGACATTCGGGCATCGCATCCTTCAGGATGTTGATGCCGCGGCAGGTGGGACAGCGCCGGTACCTGAAGACGTACGTGAAGGCGGGCGGCGGCTCGAGGCCCGCGCGCCCCAGCGCGTCGCGCACAGCCGGCCAGCAGTCGGGTTCCGGGCAATAGCCGGTCGATTGGTTGGTGACGCTGGCGATCGTCACGCGTTCGGGACCGACGTCGACCCGCAGCTCGCCAGCGCCCAGCACCTTCGCGCCGCGCGCGCACGTGACGTGCTCGGTCCGACGATCGGACAGCCAGAGAAGGCCGTCCACGTCGACCACGTACGTAAACTCCAGCGCGTTGCGTTTCGTGCGCGCCGCCCACGCCCGGAGGTCGGCCGGCGACGCCGGCTGCAACCGTTCGATCGCGGCCTGCGCGTGGCGCGCAATCTCCTCGCTGCCGACGTATCGATAGGCGCGCACCTCGGGTCCCCTTACGGGCGCGGAATTCTACGCGGTCCTGCGCTAGAAGGACGGCGTGTTCATCGGAGACAAGACCTGCTTCCTTCGGATCGAGCGGGACGACCAGGCGATGTTTGCGCTGTTCCGAATGGAAGCGTGTCTCGTCCTGGATGGCGAAGCCGAGTTTCGCGGGCTCAGCACCGCAGGAACGTTTTCGACGTCGCCCGAGGACCGCCGCGCCCTCCTGGAATTTTCCGAGTTCCGGGCGCCGTCCTGGACGGTCGCGATGTCCGACGGGGGATCGCTGGAGCTCCGTCGCGACCTTCATGGCACCATCGAAGTGAGATTCGCGTTCGGCTACGAGCGGGGATTTGCGTTCGGCGAGCGGATCGGTCCGCACTGGAAACTGGCTGGCGAGGTTCGCGTGGAGGGCGAATACGCGCAGCGGTTCCTCCGGGAGCTCGACGAAGTCTTGTTCGCGCGACCTTGAGCCGCGTCCGACGACGCGTCAGCCAGGGCGACGGGGGCGGCAGCCCCATCTGCTGCGCCTCGCCGTCGCCCTGGACTCGGCAAAATCTCGATGACCTCCGATCGGCGTCAGACGCGGGCCTCGGCGAGGCTCGGTCCGTTCGCGCTCTCGACCACGGTCACGCTGCGCTTCACGTAGAACCACCACGTCAACCCGATGCAGGTGACGTAGAAGGCGAGGAAGCCCGTGAGGGCGGCGCCGACGCCGCCGGTCGCGTGAATGGACGCCCCGAACGACCGGGGAATCAGGTAGCCGCCGCACGCGCCGATCGCGGAGGCAAAGCCGAGCACCGCCGCGCTCTCGCGCCGCGCCGACTCGAGCGCGCGCCGCTCCGCTTCGGCGCCCGCCCCCGCGACGGCGCGCAGGTTCTCGCGCCGGAAGATGACCGGGATCATCCGGAAGGTCGAGCCGTTGCCGACGCCCGTCGTCACGAACAGCAACAGGAACATCGTCAGGAATCCGGCGAACGAATGCGCGTGCAGGAAATGGATCACCCCCAGCGTCGCCGCGCCCATGACGATGAAGTTGCAGAGGGTGAGGCGCGCGCCCCCGACGCGATCGGCCAGCTTGCCGCCCAGCGGGCGCGCCACCGAGCCGATCAGCGCGCCCAGGAACGCGAGGTTCATCGTCACCTGCGGGAACTGCGTCTTGAGCAGCAGCGGAAACGCCGCCGAGTAGCCGATGAACGACCCGAAGGTTCCGATGTACAGCCACGACATCACCCAGGTGTGCTTGCGCCGGGCCACGACCACCTGGTCACGGAAGTTCGAACGCGCCGACGAAAGGTTGTTCATGAACCGCGCGGCGCCGAAGACCGCCAGCGCGATGAACGGCATCCAGAACAGCCCGGCGTTCTGCAGGTAGATGTGCGCCGCCCCCTGCGGCTTGCCGAGATACAGGTTGAAGAGCGGCACGCCGAGGACAATCGGGATCAAGAGCTGCACCGTGCTGACGCCGATGTTGCCGCCGGCGGCGTTCAGCCCGAGCGCGAACCCCTTCTCCCGATCGGGATAGAAGAACGAAATGTTCGCCATGCTGGAGGCGAAGTTCCCGCCCCCCAGGCCGGCCGTCGCGGCCGCCAGCGCCATCAACCAGTAAGGCGTCGACGGGTGCGTGACCAGGAGGGCGAGCGCCGTCGTGGGCACGAACAGCATGAGCGCGCTCACGATCGTCCAGTTCCGCCCGCCGAAGCGCGGCACCGCGAACGTGTACGGGAAGCGCATCAGCGCCCCGATCAGGCCCGGCAGCGCGACCAGCGAGAACAGCTGCTCGGTGCTGTAGGCGAACCCGACCTTCGGCAGGCGGGTCGCCACCACGCTCCAGATCAGCCAGACCGAAAAGCCGAGGTTCTCGGCCAGGATCGACCAGAACAGGTTGCGGCGGGCGATCCTCCGGCCCTGCGTATTCCAGAAGGCTTCGTCCTCTGGGTTCCAGCCGTCGATCCAGTGACGCCGGCCTGCGTGCGCAGCCGCAACGACCGGGGCGCTGATCTCTTCGGTGACTGTCGGGGCCAGCTCGGCTCGTGATCGCATGCCGACAATCTGACGCGACCGCGGTTTCGATCGCGCGTCCGAGTCGATCGAATGATGTTAATCGTGACCCCAGCGTGCATTGACCGACGGTCAAGAACAGGTAACGCGTTCGTCAACATGCGTCGACAATCGATCTGCCTGGCGCTGACCTTGCTGGCCGCGGCGGTCGCGCCCGGCGCCGCGCGCGCCGATTCGCATGGCTGGTCGGGCCGGCTCGGTCCCGTCGCTGTGCACGTCTGGCGCTTCGGCTATGCGGACGGCGCGGGCGAGGGCGGATGGTCGGTCGACGAGGCCCGCGCGTTCGCGACCTGGGCGGCGGGGCTCCGCGCGTCCCTTCCCGAGGGCGTGGGCGTCGAGATCGAGGAGACCTTCGAAGCGGATCCGCCGGTCGT
>DATFXS010000299.1:0-4788 GCA_035315605.1 Polyangia bacterium | reverse complement strand
CAGCCGGAGGCTGCCGGCGCCGAGCCCGCCGCGACAGCGAACGCGCCGCGTCAGGGCCGCTCGAAAGCTCCCCCGGGGCGCAGAAAGGCCGGTTGACACTAGCGCAAGTCCTGTCATAGACTCGGGTCTGCCGGGCGGAGGGTCCGCCCCGCAAACGGACGGAGGTCGAGTCTATGGAACAGACAATCCATCGGGCGCCGGGCGCGGAGGATCGCGCGCTGGCGGTCCGGAAGCTAGACGAAGCGCTGCGGCGTGGCATGGGGCGCGCGACGACGGTGGTCGAGCGGGTCATGTCGACGCTGCCCCACGATGCCATCGTGCGGGCGTCGGCGGCGACGTTCACGGCGAGCGACACGGCGTTGACGATGCACGTCGGCGCCGACAATCGCTGGACGTTCCACCCCCATGCGTTCGGGCAGGTGGCGGAGGTGTGCGCCAGCAAGGGGACGGCGTACCTCGCCGCGCTGCGGGAGGGCGAGCCGTGGCAACGGACCATGCTCGCGAACATTCTCACCGAAACGCTGCACCATTCGACGAGTCGGCATCTGGTGCGCGCGGTCGGCGGCGACGGCAACGGTGTGCGCGAGGCGCGGGGCTTCCTCTCCGACAAGTACAAGCGCATTGACTCGCGGCCGGTCGTGGAAGCCTTCATCCAGGGCGCGCGGGCACTCGGCGGCGAGCCCTACGACGCGTCGGGCATGGACACCCGCCATAACATCAAGTTCATCCGCACCGACATCCGCGAGCCGGCGCCGGGCGAGTACGTGGCGTTCGGGGTCGAGCAGTCGTCGGGCGACTTCGGCGGCGTGGCACATCAAATCCGGCGGTTCGTGGTCCGGCTCTGGTGCTTGAACGGCGCGACGGTCGAGGACCTGTGCCGCGCGGTGCATCTCGGCTCGCGGCTCTCCGATGAGATCGCCTTCTCGGACCGCACCATGCAACTCGACACGGCAGCCCTGGTGTCGGCGACGGAGGATGTGGTCAAGGCATCGCTGGCGCCGGCCAATATCGACGCGGAGTGTGCGCGCATCGGCGCCGCCGCGGCAAAGCACGTCGACGTCAAGCGGGCGTTCGGACCGCTCGCCGCGTCGCTGACGAAAGCCGAGCTAGAGCGCGCGCAAGAAGCGTTCTCCGGGCCGGACGTGGTGAATCTGCCGGAAGCGCCGACGGTGTGGCGCGCGAGCAACGTGCTGTCGCTCATGGCCCAGCGGTCCGACCTGGCGCCGGAGCGCCGGGAAGACTTCGAACGCTACGCTGGCGCGCTCTTGAAGGCGGCTGCCTAGCGCCGAGTCCGTGTGCGGCTGGCGGGTCGAGGGGGAACCGCCGGCCGCATCGGAGTCGGCGCCGGGCGGCTGACCTGGCGCGGGCGGGAAGGGGAACGGATGGCGAATCGCACGGCGCGGCTCGATGCGCTCCTCGGCGGCGATCTCGCGACGCGCGAGGTCTATCGGGTGCGGCGCGGGCTGGTCGCGGTGGCGGACCTGCCCAAGCCGGGCGGGGCGCTGCTCCGGCCGGTGGCCGCAACGTGCTGGCGCTGCGGCGCCATGTGCTCGCCGCACGGTGGGGGCGTCTGGCGGGTGCTGACGCTGCTCTCGCGGCTGCGTGGCAGTCACGCGCGCGGCGTCCACGTTCACTACGTGCATGTCGGCTGCGTGCCGACGGATCTCGGGGCGCCGCTCGGTCTGCCGGCGCGGAAAGTGGGGCGACGATGAATGCAGCGGAGTCGGTAACAACCTTCGCCATCCGGCGGAACTGGAAGCCGGGGCCGTCGCCCGGCACGGTCATAGACCCGGAGCTGGCGCCGGTCGGCGAGCTGCTGGCGGCGCTCGATCGCCACCTCGCGGCGCGCGAGCTGGCGGCGGACGAGTACGGCTTTACCGGCGCCGGGGCGGCGCGGCACGTGGGCGATGCCCGAGTGCCGGCGCGGTATCGGTGGCTGATCGCGTTCGCGGTCGAGGGCGGGTCCGAGGGCTGGTACGTCCACGTCGGCGCGATCGTGGCGGAGGCCCACGGGCCGGACGCGCACGGCTACGTGGATTTCGGCTTCTGCAAGGTGATGGACTCGGCGGACCTGGCGTATCGCATCGCGCGGGAGGCGCAGCGGTTCTTGACGGCGAGCGAATGGAACTGACACGCACGGCGGAGAATCGGGCGCGTGATGCGCGCCTCGTGGCGTTGCTGCCCCATGCGCGCTGGAAGCGGAAGCCGGTGCGGGTGCCGTGCTGGGTCTGTCGCTACGACCGGCGCGGGCCGTCTGGCGCATGCTCCTGGTGTGGCTGTGAGACGCCTGCGCGTGGCGCCCGGGTGCCACGATGACCGGCCGGGTGGTCGGCGCGTGCCGCGGCGCGGACCGCACGCCCGTCAACCGGAGTCGCGACGCCTGGGTGCGGGAGCATCGCTCAGCCTGGACGGCGGCGCGGGTCTTTCGCGGGCCGCTGACGGCGCCGTGCGCGTCGTGTTCCTACGACCGCCGCATGCTCTCGGGCATCGCGTGCGGCTGGTGCGGCGCCGAGGACTGGCGCGGCGTGCAAGCCGGGCCGGCGATCGGACCGGCGATCGGGCAGGTGCGGCCGGCGGCGCGGCGGCGCGGCCGGCGGGTGGCGGCGGTCGTCGGCGTCGTCCTGGTGCTCGGCGCCGCGTCGGGCTGTAGCGCGGTCGAGCCGCACGGGGGCCTCTTCTCCCGGGCTGAGCTGCGGTGTCTCATCGGTGAGGCACGCACGCTGGCGGCGCTGGCGCAGCGGACCGCAACGCAGCAACGGCGGCTCGCGGCGGTGAACGCGTGCTTTGAAGCGGACATGCGAGCCCGGGACGGCACGCGGGCGCCGTGGGGGTCGGCCATCGGGATGCTGTCGGGATGCCGCGCGCGGTGCATTGCGCGTCGCGCCCGGGCGGGGGTCCCCCGGGGGGCCGGGACGGGCACCGATCGAGCTAACTAGCCGGGTTGACAAGCAATGCGCTGCCGTGGTCCTATGGTGGCGGAGGTGTGTGTCATGAACGAAACGGCAACGAAGGGCCGGGGCGGGGGCGCGGTGCCCCCGACCCTGGCGGAATCACTCAACCGGCTGACGCTCTTCGAGCTGGCGGCGCTGCGCTCCGAGGCGGGCCTCGGGGGCTGGCTGATCCGGCCGGCGACGTGCCGCATCTGCGGCGGGCCGCTCGGCGCGGGGCAGTCGGGCATCTGCTCGGCGGCGTGTTCGGACGCGGCGTTCCGCCCGGTGGCGGGCCGGCGCTGGCGGCGCCGCAAGGCCGGGGGTGCGGCATGAGCGCGGCACGGCTGACAGTCGAGCAGGTGTGCGCGGCGTACCGGGCCGCGACGGCGGCGGAGGACGCGGCGCGCGTGGGCCGCTGCCGCATCTGCGGCGAGCGCCCGGCGTTCGGGGACACCGGCGTGTGTCGGTGGGAGAGCTGCGAGCAGGCTGCTCGCGCGGAGGTGAGTCGATGACTGCTGACGAGGTGTTGGCGAAGGTCCGGAAGCTGCTCCGGCTCTCGGAGTGCGAGGGGGCAACGGAGGCGGAGGCGGCGCTGGCGGCCGACCGGGCGCAAGCGTTGCTCACGAGCTACAAGCTGTCGCTCGGGGACGTCGGCGATCTCCACGCCGCCGCACAGGCGGCGACGCCGGACCCGGTGACGGAGGTGGTGACGGAGCGGGGCCAGATGGCAAGCTGGTTCGGCTGGGTCCTGGCGGCCGTGGCGGACACGGGCTTCTGTCGCTGCCTGCTCTCCCGGCCGCGTCGGATGGGTGGCGGCTCGATCCCGGGGCGCTACTGGCTGATCGGGCGGCCGCTCGATGTCGAGGTGGCGCGCGAGCTGCTGGAGCATCTCTGCGCGGAGGTCGAGCGTCTCACGCGCCGCTACGAGCCGGCGGAGAACGGGTGGCGGGTGAAGGGGTCAGACCTGCGGCGGGCGCGGTCGTCGTTCGCGCTCGGCTGCGCCAGCCGCATCTGCAGCCGGCTGCGGGAGGCGTGGGCGGCGCGCCAGGCGGCATCGGGGGAGACGCGGGCGCTGGTGGTGTCAGAGGGGGCTGCGGTGGCGGCGTACATGGCGGCCAAGTACCCGAAGCTCGGCAAGGGCCGCGCGGTCAAGTTCCGGGCGGCGTCCAACCACTACGCCGCGGGCCGCGAGGCGGGGAACACGGTGAGCCTGTCGGCGAGCCGCAAGCTGACGGGCGGGGCGAGCACGCTGCGCCTCGGGGTGGGGCGGTAGCGGGGGCCATGGTCACGACGGCGGAGGTGGCGGCGGCGCGCGTGGCGCGCAAGCGGCGGCGGGCGGCGGGCCTCGGCTGCCCGCTCTGCACGGCGGCGCGGTGCCGCTGCTCCGCCGTCGCGCTGGCGAAGTGGACGGCCAGGCAGGGGGTGCTCCCTGGCGTCGACCTGGTGAACGACTCGGCGCCGTCGATGCCGGCGACGCCGCACGGGCAAGGCCGGCTGTTCTGAGCCGGCCGGGAGGAACGGAGCGATGACGAGCGAGGACGAAGCGGGCGGACCCTGGGCGATCGTCTACCTGTGGCGCGGCGAGCGGCATCGGCACGGGCGCCTCTGCGCCACCTGGCAGCAAGCGCAAGCGCTCTGTCACGAGGTCCGCATGGCGGGCTTCCGCGCCTGGATCGAGCGCAACTGAGCTGGGGCCTGCACGGGGCGACGGATGGACGGTGGGGTGCTGTGGTGGTGGGCGGTCGTGGCGGCGTGGGGCGTCGTCCTGGTGGCAGGCGTGTGCGGCCGGCGTCGGGGTCGGTAGGGTGGTGAGTCGGACGCGGTAGGACCGGCGACACGGCACGCACGGGGAACGGCC
>DATFXS010000298.1:0-2483 GCA_035315605.1 Polyangia bacterium | reverse complement strand
CGACGCGGGTGATCTCGCGATTGAGGTTCTCCGCCGTCTCCACCACCTCCGCGCCACCCGGCACGTCCGCGCCCTGCCGGGCGAGGAGCTGCACGGCCGCCTTCATCCCCGCCAGCGGGTTCAACACCTCGTGCGCCAGCTTGGCCGCCAGCTCGCCGACGGCGGACAGCTTCTCGCTCTGGATCAAGCGCTGGCGGTGCTCCGCCAGCGCCGCATCGGTCGCCTCCAGCTTCTCGACCAGCGCCTGTACGCGTTCGCCGAGCGCCTCCAGACCGTCTCGCCCCGGCGCGACCTTGATCCGCGTCCGCTCGCTGGCCGACTGCACCTGCACCTCCAGCTCGTAGATCGGCCGCGTGATGCGCCTCGCCCACAGGAAACCGACCAGCAGGCTCGCGACCGCCCCCGCGATGCTGGTTCCGACCAGGAAATGCGCCAGCCGGGCCACGTGCCGCTCGGTGTCGGCCAGGGCGCGCTCGGCGTCCTGACGCGCCAGCCGTCCGAACTCGTGAAACAGATTTCGCAGATGCTGGGTGCGGACGTGATTCGTGTCCAGCATCTGCCGGGCCTCTTCGGGCTTCTTCGCGTCGTAGAGATCGATGGCCGTCTTGCGCGCCCGATCGTAGGCCGCGTACTCGCGCTCGATCTCGTCCAGCAGCTTCCCCGACGCGGGATCGCCCATCTTGCTGTGGGCCCGCGCCAGCCACGATTCGAAGGCCGGCCGGCTGGTCTCCAGCTCCGCCAGCCAGGCCCGATTGCCGCTCAGCAGATACTCCGCGACGAATCCCTTCTGGTACTGAAACGCGCTCATCGCGGCGGCGTCGTCGATCAACGCGAGCTGTTGCGTAACCGCGACGCGGGCGACGGCCGCCGTGTTCTCGAGAGACGAGAGCCCGACGCCGCAGACGATGCCGATGGCGAGCGCGGTGCCGAGCGAGGCGAGCGCCAGCCGCGCGGACAGCGAGGAGCTACGGAGCCGGTTCATCTGCGCCACGTCAGCGTCCGTATTCTACGACGCGCTCGTCGTCCCCGGCGTTTCACTTCGCACGACGCGCCGCGGGCGGCATCAGGTCCCGTCGCCCCGGTGCCCCCCATCGTCGATCTCCACGAACGACCAGAAGCCGCTGCGGAGCGCGCGCAACGCCTGAAATGGATCGCCCACGGTCGACGCCACCATCAACTCGAGCTTGCGGAGGAGGGCGACCGGCTCGAACGGCTTGACCGCCTCGGCTCGAAGCGGGACCGGCTCGACCCGGGCGACGCCGCCCTTCCAGGAGACGCGGCCGACGGCGACGGGCCTGGATGCGGCCTTAGAGCCTGGATGGAACCGAGCTTCGAGAAGCCGCACGCCCAAGGTCGAGGCAAGAGTCGTGCCCCCACCCTTCCGATCGCGGTCGCTGGTCGGCGTAAACAAATCGACCGGCCGATCGGCGCGCCGTATGAAATTCATCCACCTTCCCGACTGGAAGTTCGACGGGCGGTCACGCCCTGAGATAGCCTGGCGCCGTGCAAAGCGACGCCGACACCCAGGCCGCCGATCCCCTCGTCGGCCGGACCATCGCGGGCGGCCGCTACACGGTGACGGGCGTGCTCGGCCGCGGCGGCATGGGCGTCGTCTATTCGGCCATCCAGCATCCCGTGAACCGCAAGGTCGCGCTCAAGCTGATTCACCGCGAGCTGGCAGGCGACCGGCAGATCATCGACCGCTTCTTGCAGGAGATGAACCTGACGGCGGCGATCGAACACCCGCACACCGTGCGGCTGTACGACGTCGGCGATCTGGACGGGCAGCCGTTCATCACCACCGAATTCCTCGAGGGGCGGTCGCTGCGCGACGAGCTGGTGCGCGTCGGCCGCATGCCGCCCGCGCGCGTCGTGGCGATCGCGCTGCAGATCGCGCGCGCGCTGCGCGGCGCCCGGGCCCACAACGTCGTTCACCGCGATCTCAAGCCCGAGAACATCATGCTGCTCGACCGCTACGGCGAGCGCGACTACGTCAAGGTCCTGGACTTCGGCATCGCGCGTTCGCTGCACCGGACCGACTCCGACGTCCGGACAGGCACGGGCGCGATCCTCGGCACGCCGCAGTACATGTCGCCCGAGCAGTGCGAGGGCAAACCGGTCGACGCGCGCAGCGATCTGTACGCGCTCGGCCTCATCATGTACGAGCTGTGCGCGGGGGCGCTCCCCTTTCCGCCGTCGTCCAGCATTCCGCAGATGTTGCTGGCGCACGTCACGCAGGTGCCGCCCGATCTCGCGACGCGGGCGCCGAACGTGCCGCCGGCCCTCGCGCGCCTGGTCATGTCGATGCTCGCCAAGGATCCGGCGGCCCGACCCGCGGACGCCGACGCCGTCATCGCGGCGCTCGAGGCGATGCCCGGGGGGACGCGCGGCACGGGACCGTCCCCCGCGGTCGCCAACCCGACCGCGCCCACGGCTGCCGCTCTGACGCCGGCGACGCCGGCGACGGCGACGCCGGTCGTCAG
>DATFXS010000297.1:0-9706 GCA_035315605.1 Polyangia bacterium | reverse complement strand
TCTCCAGCAATCCTTTGAGATCCGGGATCGACATGGCTACGGCGTCTTGATCTCCTTGAGGGCGGCGCCGAACACGTCCTGGGCGCGCCGGATGACAGGATGCTGGCGCGCCTCGGCTTCGCGGTTCTGCCGGTCGGCGCTGGCGGCGTCCGCTTCGCTGCCGACCTCGGAACGAAGCACCGCCGCGGACGGGGCGCCGACCGACAACGTGACCTTCATCGTCCGTCCGAGCGTCGCCGACGTGATCTGCTCGATCTGCGTGCGCGCCTTTTCGGCGCGGTCCGCTTCCAGCTTGCTCGCGAACGCCAGCGCCACCTCACCGGGCGACAGCGACACGACCTCGGCGTGCGCCATCAGCGCGGCGAGCACCGGCCCCTTGGCCTCGAACGCCGCCATCACGCGCCGCCACGACTCGGCGACGTTCTCCGAGCCAGACGGCGACGGAGCCGCGATGGCCGGCGCTTCCCGGGCGGGCGCCGCCGGCGCCGCCCAGCTCCGCTGCCCCCCGGACGAGGGCGCCTTCGGCCGGCTGCTCCCCCCGCCCGACGGCGCGGGTGGCGGGCTGGTCGCCGGTCCAGACGGGGCGCGCGGGCCGCCGCGCAGCCGACCCTCGAGCTCGTCGAGGCGCTGCAGCAGATCGCCGAGCGGAACCATCGGCTCCGCCGCGCACAGATCCAGCGCCGCCATCTCGAACAGCAGGCGCGGCGTCGGCAAGCGCGACGCCTCGTCGACGGCGCGCGCCCAGCGATCGAACAGGACGGGGAAAAGCCCGGGCGCCGCGCGGCCGGCGATCGCACGCGCCTCTTCGATCTCCTCGGGCGTCGCGTCGACCAGGTCGGCCACGTCGACGCCCCCCTTGGCACCGCCAACGCGGGCGATCACCTCCAGATCGCGCAGGAAACCCAGGAAAGAACGCCCGAGCTCGCCGAAGTCGACGCCCCGATCGGCCGCGCGCGCGACCAGACGCAAGGCCGCGCCCGCGTCGCGGTCCAGCGCGGCGTTCGCCAGCTCGACGAGCAGCCGCCGATCCGCCACGCCGAGCACGTCCGCGGTCACCTCGGCGGTCAGCGGCTCGGGCGCGACGTACGCGATCGTCTGGTCCAGCAGCGACAGGGCGTCGCGCACCGACCCGGCCGCCTGCCGCGCGATCAGCCGCACTGCGTCCGGCGTCGCCTTGATCTTCTCGACCTTGAGGATGCCGTCCAGATGCTCGGCCAGGCGCACCGTCGAGATCAGCTTGAAATCGAAGCGCTGGCAGCGCGACAGGATCGTGACCGGAATCTTGTGCACCTCGGTCGTGGCGAACACGAAGACGACGTGGGGGGGCGGCTCCTCCAGCGTCTTGAGCAGCGCATTGAACGAATGCGCCGACAGCATGTGAACCTCGTCGATGATGTAGACCTTGCGCCGCGCCCGGGCCGGCAGGTAGCGGACGCCCTCGAGGATCGACTTCGTCTCCTCGACCTTGGTGTTGGACGCCGCGTCGATCTCGATGACGTCGACCGACCGACCGCCCGCGATCTCCTGGCAGAGGTCGCAGACCCCACAGGGATCGGCGGTCGGGCCCTTCTCGCACGACAGCGCCTTGGCGAGGATGCGCGCCGCGCTGGTCTTGCCGACCCCGCGCGCGCCGGTGAACAGAAACGCGTGGTGAACGCGGTTCTGGGCGATGGCGTTCGCGAGGGTCCGCGCGACGTGCTCCTGGCCGACCAGCTCCGAGAACCGCTGCGGCCGGTACTTGCGCGCCAGGACCAGATACGACATCCGACAGAATCTACTTCGAACCGCCGCGTTGGCCCACCCCGTTTCTGGTTCCCGACGGTGCTTACGTTCGGTCTCGACGGTGCCGTGCGCCGACGGCGCGTCGAACTTGTCGCGGCACGGCAGGTGCTTAGCCTCGTAACCCGGGTAACGGAGAAAACAATGCGAATGGACAAGCTCACCATCAAGGCGCAAGAGGCTCTGCAAGCGGCGCACGAGCTAGCCGGCAGCCGCGCCCATCAGGAGCTGACGCCCGAGCACGTCCTCGCCGCTCTCCTCGACCAAACGGACGGGATCGCGGGTGCGATTCTGCGCAAGCTGGGCGTCGATCCGGCGTCGGTCCGGAAGGAGGTGGCCGAGGCCCTGGACGCGCAGCCGCAGGTGAGCGGCGCCGCGTCCGACATCTACGTCGGCCGCCGGCTCAAGGACCTGATCGAGCAGGCGACCAAGCTGTCCAAGGAGTTCAAAGACGAGTACGTCTCGAGCGAGCACCTGTTGCTGGCGCTTGTCAGCGAGGATTTCGGCGCCGCCAGCCGCGCCCTGAAGGACGCCGGCGTGCGCAAGGACGCCCTGATGAAGGCGCTGGCGGAGGTGCGGGGGACGCAGCGCGTGACCGACCCCGAGGCGGAGGGGAAGTACCAGGCGCTGGCGAAGTACACCCGTGACCTGACAGAGCTGGCGCGCACGGGGAAGCTGGATCCGGTCATCGGGCGCGACGAGGAGATTCGCCGGTCGATGCAGGTGCTCTCTCGCCGGACCAAGAACAACCCGGTCCTGATCGGCGATCCCGGCGTCGGCAAGACCGCCATCGTCGAGGGCATCGCCCTGCGGATCGCGACGGGCGACGTGCCCGAGTCGCTGAAGGACAAGAAGATTCTGGCGCTGGACCTGGGCGCCTTGATCGCCGGCAGCAAGTACCGCGGCGAGTTCGAGGACCGCCTGAAGACGGTATTGAAGGAAGTCGAAGCGGCGGCGGGCGGCATCATCCTGTTCATCGACGAGCTGCACACGCTGGTCGGCGCGGGCGGGGCGGAGGGCGCGGTCGACGCGGCCAACATGCTGAAGCCGGCGCTGGCGCGCGGCGATCTGCGCTGCATCGGCGCGACCACGCTCGACGAGTACCGCAAGCACGTCGAAAAGGACAAAGCGCTGGAGCGGCGCTTCCAGCCGGTGTTCGTCGGCGAGCCCTCGGTCGAAGACACGGTCGCCATCCTGCGCGGCCTCAAGGAACGCTACGAAGTTCACCACGGTATCCGCATCCGTGACGCCGCGCTGGTCGCGGCGGCGCGGCTGTCGGACCGTTACATCTCGGGACGCCAGCTGCCCGACAAGGCGATCGACCTGGTCGACGAGGCGGCGAGCCGCCTCAAGATGCAGATTGATTCGCGGCCCGACCCGATCGATCAACTGGAACGGCGGCTGACATCGCTGGCGATCGAGGAGCAGGCGCTGGGCAAGGAGAAGGACGAGGCGTCGGCCAAGCGCCTGGCGCAGGTGGCGGCGGAGATCGCCGAGCTGCGCGAGCGCGCGGATCAGATGAAGACGGTCTGGCAGCACGAAAAGCAGGTGATCGGCGAGCTGCGCAAGCTGAAGGAAGAGGCGGAGGGCGCCAAGACCGACGCCGAGCTGGCGCAGCGGCGCGGGGATCTCAATCGCGCCGCCGAGCTGCGCTTCGGCCGCATCCCCGAGCTGGAGAAGGCCGCGATCGCGAAGTCGGCGGAGCTGAAAGAGCTGCAGAGGCACGGTTCGTTCCTGCGCGAGGAAGTGACGGAAGAGGACGTCGCCGCGGTCGTCTCGAAGTGGACCGGGATCCCCGTCGACAAGATGCTGGAGGGCGAGCAGGCCAAGCTGCTTCAGATGGAGACGCGCCTGCACGCGCGCGTCATCGGCCAGGACGAGGCGGTCCAGGCGGTCGCGAACGCGGTCCGCCGCGCGCGCGCCGGCCTCTCCGACCCGAACCGGCCCATCGGCTCGTTCCTGTTCCTCGGGCCGACCGGCGTCGGCAAGACCGAGCTGGCGCGGTCGCTCGCCGACTTCCTGTTCGACGACGAGACGCACATCGTCCGCATCGACATGTCCGAGTACATGGAGAAGCACGCCGTCTCGCGCCTGATCGGCGCGCCGCCCGGATACGTCGGCTACGACCAGGGCGGGCAGCTGACCGAGGCGGTGCGGCGCCGGCCCTACTCGGTCGTGCTGTTCGACGAGATCGAGAAGGCGCACCCCGACGTGTTCAACACGCTGCTGCAGCTGCTGGATGACGGGCGCCTGACCGATGGGCAAGGACGCACGGTCGACTTTCGCAATACGGTCGTCATCATGACGTCCAACGTCGGCAGCCAGTTCCTGGAGGACTGGACCGATCTGGGCGCGCGCGACAAGGTGATGGCGGAGCTGCGACGTTCGTTCCGGCCCGAATTCCTGAACCGGATCGACGACATCGTCTTCTTCCACCGCCTGGGGCGCAACGAGATCGACAGCATCGTCGACCTGCAGTTCGGGCGGCTGCGCAAGCTGCTGCGCGACCGCGGCCTCGACGTCGAGCTGACGCCGGAGGCGCGCACCTTCCTGGGCGACCGTGGCTACGATCCACAGTACGGCGCGCGGCCGCTCAAGCGCGCCTTGATGCGGTACGTGCAGGACCCGCTGGCCAGGCGCCTTTTGACTGGCGACTTCCATCCGGGCGACACCATCGTGCTCGACGCGCCCGCCAGCGGCAGCGACGAGGTGACGATGACCCGGAAGCCCGAGCGGCGGGTCGCGGTCGTGTCATGATGACAGGGCCTCAAAATGAAAGATCTGTATAAGACGCTGGGCGTCGCCGAGAGCGCCGACGAGACCGCCGTCAAGAAGGCCTACCGGAAGCTCGCGAAGGAGTACCATCCGGACGTCACCGGCAACGACAAGAAGAAGACCGAGCGCTTCAAGGAGATCAACGAGGCCTACGCGGTGCTGGGCGACGCCCAGAAGCGCAAGGAGTACGACCGCCTCAAACACGCGCCGGTTCGCCCGGACGGGATGCCCGAAGGGTTCGATCCCGACGCCTTCGCGCGCACCTTCGGCGGCGCGCGCGCCTCCGCGGGCGGGGTCGAGTTCGGCGGCGACTTCGACGTGGGCGACATCTTCTCCAGCTTGTTCGGCAACGCGGGCGGCGGCCGCCGGACCGTGCAGTGGGGGCGGGCCCGTCCCCGCCAGAGCCGTGGCGCCGACGTGATCGGCCAGCTTCCCGTCACCTTCGCCGAGGCGGCGCTGGGGACGAAACGGACCGTCCGTACGGGCGGCGGCGACACCATCGACATCTCGGTTCCGCCCGGCGTGGAGAACGGCGGCCGCCTGCGCGTCCCCGGCAAGGGCGCCCAGCCGAGCGGCAACGACGGCGTACCCGGCGATCTCTATCTGGATCTCGACGTCCGCCCCGATCCCCATCTACGCCGCGCCGGCGACGACGTCGAGCTGGATCTGCCGGTGTCGATCGCGGAGGCGGTGCTGGGCGCGAAGGTCGAGGTGCCGACGGTGGAGGGCCCGGTCACGCTGACGGTTCCGCCCGGCACATCCAGCGGCGCCCGGCTGCGCTTGCGGGGCCGGGGCGTCAAACATGCGGATGGCTCGCGGGGCGATCAGATCGTGCGCGTCGAAATTGTGGCGCCGAAGATCAAGCCGGACGACGCGGAGACGCGTAAGCTGTTCGAACAGATAGCCGAGCGCACCGCGAAGACGCCAGTGAGACGATTTTGATATACCTTTCCCGACCGCGCGGCATCATAAGGAACGCCGATGAGCACTGAAAACACCAAGACGCTCCCGCTGCTCTCCCTGCGAAATCTGGTTCTCTTCCCCGGCGCGGTGATGCCGGTCGAGATCGGGCGCGCCAGCTCGCTGCGCCTCATCGAGGCGCTGGGCGGCAAGGGCGCGCGGGTTCTGGTCGGCACCCAGAAGGACGCCGACATCGAGGAGCCGGCGGGCGCTGACCTGTACACGATCTGCGTCGAGGGTGAGGTGGTGCGGATCGTCAAGGCGGCGGAGAACCGCGTCACCGCCGTGCTGCGTGGGATGGAGCGGCGCCGGGTGGTTGGATTCACGCAGGAGAAACCGTACCTGGTCGCCAGCTACGAGGCCCTGGTCGAGATCCGGAAGGACCCGATCGAGATCGACGGCCTCGGCATGGCCGTCTACGACGTCGCGAAGCAGCTGATCGCGATCTCCCCGGACATTCCGGACGAGACCGCCCAGGTGCTGGATCAGAACAAGGATCCGGGCCGCCTCGGCGACATCGTCGCGGCGACGGTCGACCTGTCGCCGGACGAGCGGGCGTCGCTGCTGGTCGAGAGCGACGTTGCCGAGCGGCTGCGCCGGCTGCTCGTGCTGCTGCAGCGCAAAGTCGAGCTGATCAAGGTGAAGCAGAAGATCGACCTCCAGGTGCGCGAGGAGTTCTCGAAGCACCAGCGCGAGGCGGTTCTGCGGCAGAAGTTGAAGGCGATCCAGGACGAGCTGGGCGAGGGCGAGGACGCCAGCGACCTCGACGCGTTCGAGGAGAAGATCAAGACCGCCGAGATGCCGGCCGACGTCGAGAAGACGGCGCGCAAGCAGCTGGAACGCCTGAAGCAGATGGCGCAGTCGTCGGCGGAGTACACGGTGCAGCGCACCTACCTCGAGTGGCTCGTGGAGCTGCCCTGGTCCAAGCGGACGGAAGATCGGCTGGACCTCGATCAGGCGCGCGAGATCCTCGATTCGGATCACTACGACCTCAAGAAGGTGAAGAAGCGCATCCTCGAGTACCTGGCGGTGCGCAAGCTGGCGCCGGGGAAGAAGGGACCGATCCTCTGCCTGGTCGGGCCGCCCGGCGTCGGCAAGACGTCGCTCGGCAAGTCGATCGCCCGTTCGCTCGGCCGCGAGTTCATCCGCGTCTCGCTGGGCGGCGTTCGCGACGAGGCCGAGGTCCGCGGCCACCGGCGCACCTACATCGGCGCGCTGCCGGGCCGGATCGTCCAGGGCATGCGCCGGGTCGGCACGCGCAATCCGGTGTTCATGCTCGACGAGATCGACAAGCTGGGCGCCGATTTCCGGGGCGACCCGTCGGCGGCGCTGCTCGAGGTCCTCGACCCCGAACAGAACTCGACGTTCTCCGACCACTACCTCGAAGTGAACTTCGACCTCTCCGACGTCATCTTCATCGCGACGGCGAACATGCTGGATCCGATCCCGCCCGCGTTGCTGGACCGCATGGAGGTGCTCGAGATCCCCGGCTACACGCGGGAAGAGAAGATGGAGATCGCGAAGCGCCACCTGGTGCCGAAGCAGATCGCCGAGCACGGGCTGGACGACTCCAAGATCCGGTTCTCGGATGAAGCGCTGACGACCGTCATCGAGCAGTACACGCGCGAGGCCGGCGTCCGGAACCTCGAACGTGAGGTCTCCAGCGTCATCCGCGCGATCGCCGTCAAGGTCGCCGAGAACCTGGCCTACGATCCGGGCCTGACGCCCGAGGCAATCGCCGACATCCTGGGGCCGCAGAAGTTCTACTCCGAGGCGGCCGAGCGCACGGAGATCCCGGGCGTGGCGACGGGCCTCGCCTGGATGCCGACCGGCGGCGACATCCTCTTCATCGAGGCGTCCGCGATGTCGGGCAAGGGCAGCCTGATCCTGACCGGCCAGCTCGGCGACGTCATGAAAGAGTCGGCGCGCGCCGGGTTGTCGTGGGTGCGCACGCACGTCGAGGACCTGGCGATCACCGCCGACTTCGAGAAGACGGACATCCACCTGCACGTGCCCCAGGGCGCGGTGTCGAAGGACGGTCCGTCGGCGGGCGTCGCCATCACCGTCGCGCTCGTGTCGCTGCTGACGGGGCGCCGCGTGCGCGGCGACGTCGCGATGACCGGCGAGATCACGCTGCGCGGGACGGTGTTGCCGGTGGGCGGCATCAAGGAGAAGGTGCTGGCCGCGCACCGGGCCGGCATCAAGCGGGTCGTCCTGCCCGATCGCAATCGCAAGGACATCGTCGACATTCCGGAGACAATCCGCGAGGAGCTGGAGCTCGTCTTCGTGAAGAAGATCGACGAGGTTCTCGAGCTGACGCTGGAGACGGTGCCGGTGGTCGTTCCGGGACCGGACGCGCCTGGCTCGGGCACGGAAGTGACGGCGCGCGCGTAGCGCAACGCGACCCGCAAACCGTAAGCTGATCCGCGGGTCTTTTTACCCGCTGCGGCAAAGCCGCCTATAATCGTGGGCGTGCGTACACCTGGCATCGGCACGCTGGTCGTCGTCGTCGGTTTCGCAGGGTTTTTCGGCTGCCAGTCGGGAGGTGGCGCGCCACCGGCCGCCAAACCGACCGCTGCGCCGCCAGCCGCCACGGCGAAGCCGCTCTACGATCGTCTGGGCGGCAAGCCGGCGGTCGAAGCCGTCGTCGACGAGTTCCTGAAGCGCGTCGCGGCGGACAAGCGCATCAACGGCCGCTTCTTCAACACCGACATCACGCGGCTGCGCGGCCTGCTGGTCGAATTCGTCTGTTCGGCGACCGGCGGACCGTGTCCGTACACCGGCCGCGACATGCGATCGGCACACGCAGGATTCCAGCTGGTCCAGGAGGAGTTCGACGCGCTGGTCGAGGACCTGGTCGGCGCCCTCGACAAGTTCAACGTTCCGAAGAAGGAGAAGGACGAGCTCCTCGGGGCGCTCGGCCCGCTGGCAAAGGAGATCGTCAACCCGCCGCCGGCGGAAGCGGCCGCGCACGACGACGCGCTGGCAAAGCAGGCCACGGCCAAGGTCGAGGAGCTGCGCAAGGCCGACAAGAACGACGCGGCGGACCTGCTGGAGACGGCCGTGCGGGCGCGCCTGCGCGGTCAGCGATCGTACGCCGAGCAGCTGTACAGTGCGGCGGAGCGGCTGGCGCCCGCCGGCGCGCTGACCGGCCTCGATCCCCTGTTCCGGGCGGGCGGCCCGGAGCGAATCACCAGCGCACTCAAGACGATGCCGAAGGACACGCCCGCGCAACCCAAGGATGCGGTCGGCGAATCGGAGGAGGAGCCGGAGAAGCCGAAGGACGGCTCGCTCGCGGGCACGATGAAGATCGACGGCGCGTCCGGCCCGGTGCTCGGCGTGATCGCGCTGGAGCCCGCCTCAGGAAAGTGGAAGAAGCGGAAGCCCAAGCAGCGCGTGATGGAGCAGCGCGATCGGCAGTTCGCGCCGCGCGTGCTGGCGATCTCCGCCGGGTCGACGGTGTCGTTTCCGAACTTCGATCCGATTTTCCACAACGTCTTCTCGACCTCGCACGCCCGGGCGTTCGATCTCGGCATCTACAAGAACGGCGAGACCCGCGAGGTGACGTTCGCGAAGGAAGGTCTGGTCAGCATCGGCTGCAACCTGCACGCGAACATGTCCGCCCACCTGGTGGTGGTGGCCGCTCCGCATTACGTCGTGACGGATGCGGCCGGCAAGTTCCGCTTCCGCAGCCTGCCGCCCGGCAAGTACAAGGTCAAAGCCTGGGGCGAAGACACCGGCGAGCCGCTCACGCAGACGATCGAGATCCACGCGGGCGAGAACACCTTGAACCTCAGCGTTCCGCGCGCTTCCTCCATGATCCCCGCGACCGACAAGTTCGGGATCCCTCGTGGAAAGGCGCCCTAGCGCCACCGGCAGAGCGGCGGGCATCGCTGTCGCGGCGGCCGGACTGGTCGTCGCGCTCGCGATAGCGTTACTGGGACGAAGGACGTCGCCGGACGACCTCCGCGCCGCCGCCGCCGATCTTCAGGCGCTGATTCGCGAGAACGCGGCCGCGGTCAATGAACGCGCCGAGACGCTGGCGCAGATGCCCCGCATCGGCTACGCGGTCGCGACCGACGAGACCACGGTCCGCGATCTGACCAGCGACGAGCTGGCGTTCCGGACGCACGAAGGCGAGCACATCGAGATCACACAGATGCGCCGCGACGGCGGCGAGCCGCGCCGGCTT
>DATFXS010000296.1:0-7954 GCA_035315605.1 Polyangia bacterium | reverse complement strand
CCTGGCCCCACGGACCGACTGGCTGTTGCGGCTGCGGCATCATCATCGTCGGCGCCTGTCCCATCGCCCCCGCCGCTTGCATCGGCAGCGCCATCTGCCCCTCGCGCCCGCGCGCGTGGCCGCGGCCCGTGCCCGGCGCCGGCTGCTCGTGCGCGTGCGTATTGAACCCGGTCGCGATCACGGTGATGCGCACCTGATCGCCCGCGTGCGCGTCGATCACCGATCCGAAGATGATGTTCGCTTCGGGGTCGGCGGCCTCCGCGATCAGGCTGCACGCCTCGTTCATCTCGGCCAGCGTCAGGTCCGGTCCGCCCGTGATGTTCAGCAGGATGCCGGTCGCACCGTTGATCGACACGTCCTCGAGCAGCGGCGAGCTGATCGCCTGCTGCGCGGCCTCGATGGCGCGCTTGTCGCCGGTGCCGTAGCCGGTGCCCATCAGCGCGCGGCCCATGCCGGTCATGATGGTGCGGACGTCGGCGAAGTCGACGTTGATGAGGCCGGGCGCGATCACCAGATCGCTGATGCCGCGCACGGCGTTGAGGCAGACGTTGTCGACCATGCCGAAGGCGTCCTTGAGCGTCATCTTCATGCCCGCCAGCGACACCAGCCGGTCGTTCGGGATGATGATCAGCGCGTCGACGGCCTTGCCGAGCTCGTTGATGCCGACGGACGCCTTCTTCTTCCGTTGCGATCCCTCGAACGCGAACGGTTTGGTGACGACGCCGACCGTCAGCGCGCCCAGGTCACGCGCGACCTGAGCGATGACGGGCGCCGCGCCCGTCCCGGTGCCGCCGCCCATTCCGGCGGTGACGAACACCATGTCCGCGCCGGTCAGCGTCTCGGCGACGCGCTGGGCGTCCTCGAGCGCGGCGGCGCGTCCGATCTCTGGGTTGGCGCCGGCGCCCAGGCCCTTGGTCAGGTTCCGCCCCAGGTGCACCTTGGTGCCGGCCATGCTGGCCTCCAGGACCTGGCAGTCGGTGTTCGCGCAGATGAAGTCGACGCCCTCGACGCCGGCCTCGATCATGGTGTTGACCGAGTTGCCGCCGCCGCCGCCGACGCCGATGACCTTGATGATGGGACGGCCGGGACCTTGTGCTTCGTCGTCGAATTCGAGCATGGGATCTCCTCATCTCAATCGATCCCATAGCCAGAAAGACAACGCTAATTTTTCACCTGTTTTTCCGACGGTGAACGCCTGATCAGTCGGCGGCCGGCACCTACACCTGCAGCGGACCCTGCTTGCCGAACTGACGGCGGCCGCCGGGACCGCTTCGTCCCCGCGGTCAGGCGTGCTACGAATGAGGCTCTCGCGGCGTGAGCATCATCAAGACCAGGACCGCCAGCATCGAGGTCCTCGAGGACCGCATCGTGGTCGTGCGTGTCGGCGACATGGTTCAGACCATCGAGGACGCGCGCGAGAACCTCGACGCGTGCGCGCGCCTCGCGGCGCCCGACCGCAAGCCGCTGCTCTCCGACATCCGGCAGGCCAAGCCGCTGATGCCGGAGGTGCGCCGCGTTTACATGGGTGAAAAGCTGGTCGCGTTCGCGGCGATGGGGATGCTGGTCCGCAGCACGCCGCTCGGCCGCACGATGGGCAACGTCTATCTGAAGATCGCGCGTCCCGGAATTCCGACGAAGCTGTTCGCACAGGAGTCCAAGGCCCTGGCATGGCTGCGCGCCGCAAAGTAGGCAGCCCGGAGCCGCGCGCGCTGACGCGCCGGCTGCGCCAGATCGCCCGCTCGCTCGAGGCGATGATTGGCGGCGACGTGGAACGGCAGATTCCGATCTCGAACGCCCAGGACGAGCTGGACGCGGTCTGTTACAGCATGAACATCCTGGTCGGCGAGCTGGCGTTCGCCACCGCCAACGTGCGGCGCGCCCAGGCGGAGGCCGAGGCCGCCAACGCCGCGAAGTCGGCGTTCCTGCGCAGCGCGAGCCACGAGCTGCGCACGCCGCTCGCGGTGATCGTCTGGCTGGCGGAGACGCTGCGCGATCCGTCGCGCGTGCCGCCGGAACGATTCGCGCGCTCGCTGGCCGGGATCCGGCGCAGCGCCGAGGAGCTGCTGCGCACGGCCGACGCGGTGCTGGACCTGTCCCGCCTGGACCAGCCGAATCTGGAGACGCCGCTGGAGCTGGTCGACCTGGTCGAGGCGGTCCGCGAGGTGCTGGAAAACCTCCAGCCGCTCGCGGAGCGAAAACAGCTGCGTCTGCGGCTGGTAATCGCGCCCGGTGTCCCGGCCGTGCTGAAGACCAACGGGCAGTACGTCCGCCAGGTGATCGTCAATCTGGTGGCGAACGCGATCAAGTTCACGCAGCAGGGCGAGGTCGTGGTGCGCCTGCAGCGCGAGGATTCGCGGGTCCTGATCGACGTCGAGGACACGGGGATCGGCATCCCGCCCGAGGCCCGGGATCGCATCTTCGAGCCGTTCTTCCAGGTCAATCGGGCCGCGTCGCAGCGGCTGGGCGGCTCGGGCGTCGGGCTGGCGCTCGCCAAGCGTTTCGCGGAGAAGCTCGGCGGGGAGATCAACCTGCGGGCCAGCGTCGAGGGAGAGGGGTCGACGTTCCGTTTCGTCGTTCCAATAAAGAACGACTCCGGCGTCGTCGAGGTCGTCATGGATCCCGGCGAGGAGACCCCGGTGCTGCCGGTGCGCGTCCGCCCGCTGGAGGGCCTGCGCGTGCTCGTCGCGGACGACGAGGAGCTGGTGCTGGACGCGCTGTGCAAGCTGCTCGAGACCGCGGGCGCCACCGTCGGTCGCGCGGCGGACGGCGAGCAGGCGATGGCGCTCGCGCTCGCCCAGGACTTCGCGCTCATCCTGATGGACATCCGCATGCCGGTGCTGGACGGACTGGGCGCGACCAGCCGCCTGCGCGCGGCCGGGTTCTGGCGGCCCATCGTGGCGCTGACGGCCAGCGCGACGGCCGATCAGCGCGCCGCGTGTCTGGCCGCCGGCTGCAACGACCACCTGACCAAACCGATCGCGCCCGAGGACCTGGTCTCCAAGGTCGCCGCCGTCTGCCGCCGCCTGGCCTGACTGCTCCGGTCCCCTCGCCCCGCGAAAGCGGGGAGAGGGTTAGGGAGAGGGGTCCGGTTCGCTCTAGAACGCGTTCGACAGCGAGCGGCGCAGGCGCGAAAACAAGCCGCCGCTTCTTTTCGGCGTCTCGCCGCTCGGCCGCTCGCCGGTCTGCTTCGACACGCCGTATTGCACCAGGCCGACCGCGGTCGAGAAGGCGGCGTTGCGCACCACCTCGGCCAGGCCGCCCACGCCCTTGGGCGCGCCGCGGCGCACCGGGATGCCGAGGATCTCCTCGCCCAGCTCGGTCATGCCGGCCAGCTGCGTCGTGCCGCCGGTGATCACCGCGCCTGACGCCAGCAGGTCCTCGCAGCCGAGCCGGATGATCTCCGCCTTGACGAACGAGAACACCTCTTCGATGCGCGGCTGGATGATGTCGCGGCAGAGCGTGTGGCGCGACAGTACGCGCGGGGCCCGGCCGCCGACGGACGCGACCTCCAGGGTCTCGTCCTCGGCCACCATCGGCGACAGCGCGCAGCCCGACCGGATCTTGATCTTCTCCGCCTCGTGGGGCGGTGTGCGCAGGCCGAAGGCGATGTCGCTGGTCAGCTGATGCCCGCCGATCGGGATCACGCTGGTGTGGGCGACCGCCCCGTCCGTGAAGATGGCGATGTCGGTGGTGCCGCCGCCGATGTCGACCAGCGCGACGCCCAGGCCCTTCTCGTCCTCCTCCAGCACCGCTTCGCCCGACGCCAGCGGCTCGAGCACGATGTCCAGCACCTCGAGGTCGCAGCGCGTGCAGCACTTGATGATGTTCTGCGCCGCGGCCGCCGCGGCGGTGACGATGTGGACCCGCGCCTCCAGGCGGACGCCGCACATGCCGAGCGGCTCGCGCACCCCGTCCTGGCCGTCGATCTTGTACTCCTGCGGCAGCACGTGAATGATGTGCCGGTCGACCGGCAGCGCGATCGCGCGCGCCAGCTCCAGCACCTTCGCGACGTCGCCGGGGCGGACCTCCTTGTCCTTGATCGCGACCGTGCCGGTCGAATTGACGCCCTTGATGTGGCCGCCCGCGATGCCGACGTAGACCTGGGAGATCTCGCAGCCGGACATGCTCTCGGCTTCCAGGATCGCCTGCTTGATGGACGCCACCGTCGAGTCGATGTTGACGATGACGCCCTTCTTGAGGCCCCTCGACGGGTGGGTGCCGACGCCGATGATGTCGAGGCCGTCAGGTCCGACTTCGCCCACGACCGCGGCGATCTTGGTGGTGCCGATGTCGAGCCCGACGACGATGTCGGAGGATCTTCTGGGCATGCGTGCGAATCATCTTCGCCGCGTTTGCCGGTAGGCCGAAATTTTTTGCAATTTCGGTCCGGGAAGCCCCTGGGCGGCGCCTCTACGGGCGCCCCGGCCGCCGCCGATTACAGCGAATCGACGACGATCAGGTCCCAGTCGGTGTCCGGGGTGCCGTTGTAGCTGGTCGTGACGTTGACCAGCGACCCCACGCCGCTGCCGGGCGAGTGCAAGTAGCCGCCGGTGGACTTGTTCTTGAGGATGAAGTGCCCGTTGTGGTCGTCGATCGCCCAGTTGTCCGTGGCCTGGTTCACGTACGTGTTGGTCTGCACGTTCGCCGAGTTGCCGTTCCGGTTTGTGATCGCCTTGCCCGAGTTCATGTCGATGATCTTCCACTGGCTGGTCGTCACCTGGATGATCCGGAAGTGCTGGTTGGCCTGGGGCAACGAGTTGTACTGGTCGACGTTCGTGTTCTCCGCCGTCCCCCAGCCGTAGACGTCGAGGGCCAGGTGCGAGCTCGAGTTGACCAGCTTGTAGATGTAGTTGTCGTCGAACACCGGGTTGTAGCTGGACTTGCGGAACACGGTGATCGGGTTGCTGATGTTGTTGCAGCTGCCGTACCCGTCCGTGACGGTGGTGCCGTCGGGCTTGGTGCTGCTGTGCGGGGACTTGCAGTTGCCGTCGCAGTACGCGTTCAGGCCGAAGGGGTTCTTGTACATCGAGCTGGTGTCGTCGGCGCCGAGGCGGCCGGGGACGATGCCCTTCAGGTAGTCGCGCCCGTTGCAGTAGAACGCGTGGACGGTGCCGTCCGTGTCGGTCCGCATGACGTTGCCGAAGTACGAACCCTCCTGGTTCGGGTACGTGGGGTCATATCCCCAGCCGACCGAACCCTGCGTGCCGTCCATCCACAGCGGCACATGCATGCCGGCGCTGTTGATGCGCGCCATCAAGCAGGCCGAGACGTTGGCCTCGTCGTCGGCGGTGATGCCGTTGTTGAGCCAGTTGGTGGCGAGGCCGATCGACCCGGGATAGTTGTGAGGGTTGCCGTACTGGTCGTTCTTGGAGAGGGTTTGCCCGGGACCGAGCGCGCACGAGGCGATGTACTGCACCGTCCGCCGGCCCATCGCCGTCGTCATCAGGCCGTTCGTGGTGCTGATGCCGTTCGCGGTGCTGATGCCGTTCGCGGTGCTGATGCCGTTGCCGGTGTTGACGCCGTTGGTGGTCGACATGCCGTTGATGGTGGTGACGCCGTTCAGCATGGAGATGCCGTTCTCGACCGCGAGCGCGGAGCTCTCGGTGGTGGACTCGTCGCCCCCGACCTCGTTGCAGCCCACCGTGCTGACGACAGCACCGAGTGAGAGCCCGAGCGTCATTCCCAGCTTGATCGTCCTCTTCCACAAGGCGTCCATGGTTGGCGAGTCCCCTTTTGTTGTAGTCAAAAGCAGTAATCGGGCCAACATTTTGTGATGTGATAGATGGCGTCCTTTCGGGCCTTGATGCTGGCCGCCACGCGCAATCCGTTGCGTCCCAGGCAACGTCGGTTGCTGACGCCGCAACGCGAATTCGTGGCCTCGCGCCCGCTTTCCGGGGTGGCGGCCCCCCGGTCAGCCCATCGAGATCAGCCGGCGGCGATCAGTTCGATCGGAGGCGGACGGTGATCCGATCGGCAAGCGCGCCGTCGAGATAAACGGTGGCCAGCGCCGCCGGGCCCCGCGGGCCGACCGCGCCGAGGATCTGGTCCAGGCGGGCCAGCTTTTCGTCCGTGCCGCCCCGCCCGAGCCGGATCTCGCCGGCGCCGTCGAGCAACACCAGCGAGAACCCGGAGTGCGGGTCGACATGCATCTCGGAGAGCCTCGGCCGATTACCGTAGGCGGCCAGCAGCGCCAGCGCCTCGCGAAACACGGCCTCGCTCGCCGAACGGAGGCCCGCGTACTGTTCGCGCGTGACGCCGGTGATCACAGGCAGCCCGTCTGCCTCCTCGAAGGTGGCGCGCTTGAACGGGCGGCCGCCCTCGTCCAGCAGATAGAGCGCCCCCATCAGCGCGCAGGCGACCGCGCGTCGTTCCGTGACGTCGATGGCCAGCACCGACGGCAGCTCGCGCCGGACGCGCGCCGACGCGATCCACGGATGGGTCGTCAGGCGGGCGGCGACACGGTCGGGATCGACCGTCAGCAGCGGATCGCCGATCTCGACGCCGGCCAGCGCCTCGATGTCGTCGCTCGACAGGTGCGCCGTCGCGGCCACCCGGACCTCCCGCACCGCGAAGCGGGGCGACGCGATCACGTGGCGCACGACCTGCCGTCCCGCGAGCAGCGACAGGCCGACCACCGCGACGACCAGCGCCACCTTGCCCACCATCACCAGCTTGCCCCCGAGCCATTTCACGCCGCCCGCCAGCAAGACCGGGACGGATGGGCTGGCAAACGCCACGCGTCGGTTGCGCCGGCGCCTGAACCAGCTTCCCTTCTTGGGGCCCCTCGAAGGGTCCCCAAACCCCCCCGCGCCGGGCTCCGGCGGGCGAAGCCCGCCTCCGCCCACGCGACGGTTCGGCGCCGTGCGATCGACGACGACGGCCTTCGGTTCCTCTTCGATCGAGCGCGGCACGCTCACGAAAGCGCTTTCGTCTCGAGCAGCGTGATCAGCTCGGTGGGGACGCCGGTGATGTCGCCAGCGCCGAGGCAGAGGACCAGGTCGCCCGGCGCGGCCGTTTCCGCCAGCGCCGCCGGCAGTCGATCCCGCGACACGTGGCGCGCGGTGCCGTTGGGAAAGGTGGCCAGCAGCGCGGCCGCGTCGACGCCGGCGATCGCCGGCTCGCCCGCCGCGTAGACATCGGTCAGAAAAAGCTCGTCGGCGCCGGCGAGCGCCGGGGCGAACTCGTGCAGAAGATCGCGAGTCCGCGTGAAGCGGTGAGGCTGGAACGCGACGACCAGTCGCCGGCCGTAAAGGCGCGCCGCCGCGATCGTCGCCGCCAGCTCGGTCGGGTGGTGCCCATAGTCGTCGACGACCAGCACGTCCGCCACCTCGCCGCGGATCGTGAAGCGGCGGTCGACGCCCTCGAAGCCGGCCAGCGCCGTCCCCGCCGTCGCGAACGGCACGCCCAGGAAGTCGGCCACGCAGAGGGCGGCCAGGGCGTTTCCGGCGTAGTGGACGCCCGGCATCCGCACCCGCACCTCGCCGTGCGCCTTGCCGCGCACGCGGACGCGGAAGCGCGTTCCGTGCGGCCCCGCCTCGACGACCTCGCCGCGCCAGTCGCCCGCCACCAGCCCGTAGGTGGTGTGGCGTTTGGTGACGAGCGGCGCCAGGCGCGCCGCCGCAGGGTTGTCGGCGCCGATCACGACCAGTCCATAAAACGGCACCTTCTCGGCAAAGTCTAAAAACGCAGCGAACAGCGTCTCCTCGGAGCCGAAGTGGTCCAGGTGCTCGCGGTCGATGTTGGTCACCACGGCGATGGTCGGGAACAGGTGACGGAACGAACCGTCGGACTCGTCGGCCTCCGCGACCAGGATCTCGCCGCTGCCCAGGCGCGCGTTCGATCCGAAGGCGCGCGCCTTGCCGCCGATGACGGCGGTCGGATCGAACGCCGCCTCCGCGAGGATGGCGGCGATCATCGTGGTGGTGGTGGTCTTGCCGTGGCTGCCCGCCACCGC